>CAZRLI010000182.1:0-4844 GCA_964600535.1 uncultured Steroidobacteraceae bacterium
AACGGGTTCGCCCTTCGGCATCTCAGGCCCCGCGAGCGGGCCACCCCAAGGATGTGGCGCGTATGTTAGCGGTCGTGCGGCCCGATGCAAGCGTTTAGAATTGCCGCCATGAGCCGTTCCCTCGCAGTGTTCCAGGTCGATGCCTTCACGCGCCAGCGCTTCACCGGCAATCCCGCGGGCGTCGTGCTCGGCGCCGACGCGCTGTCCGAGGAGGAAATGCTCGCGATCGCGCGCGAACTCAACAACGCCGACACGGCGTTCGTCTCGGCGGCCGATGGCGCCGACCACGACTTGCGGGTGCGCTTCTTCACGCCGCGCACGGAGGCGGCCTTCGTCGCGCACGCCACCGTCGCCGCCCACTACGTCATGTCGCGGCGGCCCGGCCCGCGCCGGCTGCGCCAGAAGCAGAAGGCGGGCATCGTCGAGGTCGAAGTGCGCGGCGACGGCGATGACCGGCGCATCGCGATCCACCAGTCGCCCCCGCCCATCGGGCGCGAACTGTCGACGCGCGAGCGGCTCGCGGTGCTCGATGCGCTCGCGCTCTCGAGCGGCGACCTCGACGGCCATTGCCCGCTGCTGGTCTGCGGCAGCGCAAGCACGCGCCTCATGGTGGGGGTGCGCGGCGCCGAGCAGCTGCGCCAGTTGCGGCCGGACAGTGCGCGGCTCACCACCCTGTCCGCGCAGCTGGGCGCGGCGGGGTATTTCGTGTTCACGCTCGCTCCACAGGTTCCGGGCGTACTCACGGAGGCGCGCATGTTCTGCCCCGCGATCGGCATCGCGGAGGACCCGGTGAGCGGCAACGCGTATGGCATGCTCGGCGCCTATCTCGCGGCACACGGCCTCGTGTCGCGCCAGGGCGATTGCGTGCGCTTCAGCGGCGCGCAGGGCCACTACCTCGGCCGCCCCGGGCAGGTCGACGTCGAGCTCGGGTACGAAGGCAACAGCGTGAACTCGATCCGCGTCGTCGGCGATGCGGTGCTCGTCTTCGAGACGAGCCTCACGCTCTAGGCGTACATGGCGGAACTGCCATTCGAGCCGGCGCTCGCGCTCGCGGAACTGCCGCAGGGCAGGATGCGGGCCTGCACGATCGGCGGCCGCAGCGTGCTGCTGTGCCACACGAAGGACGGCCTGCACGCGGTCGACAACATCTGCACCCACGCCTTCGCGCAACTCGCCGAAGGCCGGTTGCGCGGCCACAGGCTCGAATGCCCGCTGCACGGCGCCGTGTTCGACGTGCGCGACGGCCGCGTGCTGAAGGGGCCGGCGACGGAGCCGCTGCCCGTGCACCGGTTGCGCGTCGCTGATGGGCAGGTGGCGATCGCGCTCGATCCGGCGGCACCGCCGCAGCCGTCCGAGTTCTGAGTCCGCGGCAAACCGGCGCCTCGCGCCGCCGGCCGTCCCTCAGCCGCCCGTGCTGCGCGGATCGATTCTCAGCGCCTGGCGGTACTCGATGCCGCGCGCGCGGTAGTGCGAGGCGGCATGCGCGATCATCGCGAGTTCGCGCTCGCCGACCGGCCGCACGATGCGCCCGGGCGCGCCCATGACCAGCGAACCGTCGGGGATTGCGCGCCCCGGCGGCACGAGCGCACCCGCCGCGACCACGCAATGGCGGCCAATGCGCGCGCCGTCGAGCACCATCGCGCCGTTGCCGATCAGCGATTCGTCGCCGACGATGCAACCGTGCAGCAATGCCATGTGGCCGATGGTCACGTCGCGACCGATGTGCGTGGGCGAGCCGGCGTCGGTGTGGACCACGGTCCCGTCCTGCACGTTGGTGCCCGCCCCGATCTCGATCCAGTCGCTGTCGCCGCGCAGCACCGCGTTGAACCAGATGCTGGCATCGCGGCCGAGGCGCACGCTGCCGATTACCCGTGCCCCCGGCGCCACGTACCACGCCTCGCCCTCGCTCACCATGCGGCGCTCGCCCAACGCGTAGATCATTTCGATGCACCCCGATCGGCGAAATCGCGCAGCAGGCGGCCCATGAAATCGGCGAAGACGCGCACGGCGGCGGATTGCCGCGCGCTCACCGGGTAGACGATGGAGGCGGGCGCGCCCTCGACGGCGTGGTCCGCGAGCACCGGCTGCAGCAGGCCCGCCGCGAGCGCCTTCGCGGCGTGCAGGTGGTTGGTCTGGAACAGGCCCGCGCCGGCAAGACCCGCGGCGAGCACGGCCTCGGCGCTGTCGAAGGCGAGCGTGCAGTGCACCCGCTGCTTCACCTGTGTCTTGCCCCGGCGAAAGCGCCACTCCCGCAGCCGGCCGGAATCGGCGGCGAGGTAGCCGATGCACTGGTGTGCCGCGAGGTCCGCGGGTTCGCGCGGTGCGCCGCGCTCGGCGACATAACCGGGTGTGGCACAGGTCAGCCAGTGCGTGCTGCAAAGCCGGCGCGCGATCAGGCGGCCATCGCGCACCGGGCCGAAGCGCAGTGCCACGTCGACCTTTTCCGCGAGCAGGTCGACCACGCGGTCATTGAAGCGCAGCTCGAGGGACAGGCCGGGGTAGCGCCGCGAGAACTCCGGCAGTGCCGGGATCAGCAGGTGCCGGCCGAAGGCGACGGGCACATCGACCCGCAGGCGCCCCTGCGGCCGTTCACGGCTGCGGCTCACCGCCTCATCGGCCTGCGCGAGTTCCGCGAGGATCCGCCGGCTGCGCTCGAGGTATTCGCTGCCGTCGTTGCTCAGCGCGACCTTGCGGGTGGTGCGGTCGAACAAGCGCACCCCGAGCTGTTTCTCGAGTGCCGCGACCTGCTGGCTCGCCTGGGCGCGCGAGATGCCGAGGTCGTCGGCCGCGCGCGTGAAACTGCCGCGCTCGGCGACCCGCACGAAAGTGGCCATGACGGCAAACCGGTCCACGCCAATTGTTTATCAGCGCAAGACAATGATTTCAAGTTTGTCTGCTTTTTCGGCAGCAACCGGGATGCGAGGCTGGCGCCCCACACAAGGAGGTCGCCATGTTTCCCGTCTGCAACCGCTCCACCCTGTCCGTCATCGCCGCGCTGGCCGTCGCCGCGGCTTTCGCGCTGTTCGCCTGACAGGCCGCTTCCGGCCCGCCGGCCTGCCTTTCGCCGCCGGCTTGCCTTTCGTCGCCGGCTTCTTCCTGGTCACGGGCGCCTTCCGGCGCGCAGCCTTCTTCTTGCCCCTGGCCCTGGTCTTCGCCTTCGTCCTGGCCCGTTTCCCGCCCACCGCACGGGTGCCACCTGCGAACACCGCGAGTCCCGCCAGCGCGCGCGCCTGCCCGGTGTTCGCGACATGCTCGACGGCACCGCTGGCCAGCGCGACCTTCACGACCTGTCCGGTGAAGAAGCTGCCCGCGTAGGCGTGGCGCCCGTCGCGCGTGATCGCCAGGGTCGCCCAGCCGAAACCCTCGAGCGGGATCGAGCGCAGGGTCTCGCCATGCGCGTTCACGACATCGATGCGCGCGCCACGCAGCACGTACAACATTCCGTCCGGCCCGTAGGCCATGCCGAAGAACATCTCGGGCGGGCCCCTGAAGGGCGGCTGGAACGACTGCAGGTCGGGCAACTGGCGATCGTCGGCAAGGTCGTAGCGCATCAACCGCGGGCCGGTCTCGGTACAGTAGACGAGCGTGCGGCCGTCGGGCGACAGCGCCGAATGGGTGACGCCCAGGAAGCCCGCCATGCCACCGTGGGTCTGCGTCCCATACTCGCGCAGCAGCTTGCCGTCCGCCGAGAAGCGCCACACATGGCCGTCGCCGAAGCGGTCGCCGCCCGGAAAGAACGGGATCTTCGTCTTCATGCGCGCGGCCACTTCGGGACGCACCGTGTCGCCGGCGAGGTGTTCGCCGAGCAGGAAGGAACCGTCCTTCGCGAAGGTCACGTGCGAGAATGCGCGGGTCGGCAGCTCGTCACGGATCTGCACCCGGCCGTCCGGGTGGATATTGAGCACCACGAAGGCGTGTGAGTCGAACGCCCACAATACGCCGCGCGAATCGAAATTGAGCCCGCCGACGAGGTGCGAGGTGGCGCCGAGCCACAGCACGCCCTTCTGCCGCAGGTTCGCGTCGTACTGGATGATGCGGCCACGGCCGGCGTGGTCATCGAGCGGATCATTGAGCTCGGTGACGCCGACGAACACGTCGCCCCTGGAAAACGGCTTGAGGCTCTCGTTCATCGTACTAGCATATCGGTTTTGCCCCGCGGCCCTGCCCGCGCCCCAAGGAAGTCTGACAGGTGGTCGATCCCGGCGGGTCCCGCCAGCGGGGACGACAGCTGTAGTCCAATGACCCATCCATTCACTGAACCCGGGATGACCTCACCTTGATCCAACCGAACGGCCGCCTGGCGCTGGCCATCCTCGCAACGGCAATCGCCATGCCTGCCCTCGCCGAATCGCCCTACGCCTGGGGCGTGACCTACACCGGCGAGTGGTGGCGCAACCAGGACGGCGGCCTCGATACGGGCACCCGTTACCTCGACAACCTCGATGTCACCCTTGCGATCGACGCCGAGCGCGCCTTCGGCCTGCCGGGCGTCGAGTTCTTCCTCTATGGCCTCTACAACAACGGCCAGAGCTTCGGCGGCGAGCTGACCGGCGACATGCATGGCGTCAGCAACATCGAGACCGGGGTGCAGGCGGCACGACTCTACGAAGCGTGGGCCGACTGGCGCTTCGGGCGAGAGCGCCGCCAGTCCTTGCGCTTGGGCCTCTATGACCTCAATTCCGAGTTCGATTCCATCGAGAGCGGCGCGCTCTTCATCAACTCGGCGCACGGCATCGGATCGGAGCTCGCCGATTCCGGCCGCAACGGCCCGTCGATCTTCCCGGTGACCAGCCTCGCGCTGCGCTGGCGCGCCGATTTCGAACGCTGGTCGGTGCTCGCCGCCG
>CAZRLI010000183.1:0-4819 GCA_964600535.1 uncultured Steroidobacteraceae bacterium
TCGTGCTCGACCCGCCGATCGCGGAAGGAACACGCGCCGTGATCGAGACCCCCGTCGGCGCCATGCATGGGTCCTACCAGATGGTCACCGACGACGGCCTCGCATTCGACGCGCCGATCCCGCCGTTTCGGCTCGCGATCCCCGGCGTGCTCCACTAGCGCGGATGCCACGCTACGCCATCGGCGACGTCCAGGGTTGCCACGACGAATTGCGCGAGTTGCTGCGTGCATTGCGCTTCTCTTCCGACCGCGACGAACTCTGGTTCGTCGGCGATCTAGTCAATCGCGGACCGCAATCGGTCGAGGTGCTGCGTCTCGTGCGCAGCCTCGGCGCCAATGCGGTCACGGTACTCGGCAACCACGACCTGCACCTGCTCGCGGTGGCTTTCGGCTCGGGCGGCAGGCAGCTGAAGCGCGGCGACACCCTCGATGGCGTGCTCGGCGCGCGTGACCGCGGCCCACTCCTCGAATGGCTGCTCTCCCGGCCGCTCGCCCACCATGACGTGGCACGTGGCGACCTGCTGGTGCACGCGGGCCTCGTGCCGCAGTGGCGCGCGGTCGATGCGGCCCGCCTCGCCGGTGAAGTGGGCGCGGCGCTCGCGGCCGATGCCGGCGTCGTCCTTGCACGGATGTATGGCAACGAGCCCGCCAGCTGGAGCGAGGCGCTCGCAGGCGCCGCGCGCCATCGCTTCGTGATCAATGCACTCACCCGGCTGCGCTATTGCACCGCCGACGGCCGCATGGACCTCACGCAGAAGGGCGCGCCCGCCGACGTTGCGCCGCCGCTGGCGCCATGGTTCACGTTTGGCGACGCGCAATCACGCGGCGCGCGCGTGATCTGCGGGCATTGGTCGACGCTCGGCTATTCGGACCGCAATGGCGTGGTCGCCATTGACACCGGCTGCGTCTGGGGCGGCGCGCTCACGGCGCTGCCGCTCGACGACCCCGATGCGCGGCCGCTGGCCGTCAGCTGTCGCCCCCATCAGCGACCCTGACCGCCCAGCTCGACCGCGAGTTGATGGATATGGTCGAGTCCCTGGTAGAAGGCCGCGACCGGCAGCCGTTCGTTGAGCCCGTGGGCAAACATTTCGCTGGGCTTCGAGAAAAGTCCCGAGCTCGCGAAGGTCGGAATGCCGGCCGTGCGATAAACCTTCCCGTCCGTACCGCCTGATTCGAGGTACGGCACGACCGCGACACCCGGGTAGCTTGCATGCACCGCGCGACTGATTGCCGCCAGCACATCGGGGCGCATTTCCGACACCGGGCTGCCCTGCGGGCTGCCGCGCACCGCGACCTCGACCGCGGGATCCGCGATCGCGGCCACGAGCTCCTGGCGCACCGCATCGACCGCGATGCCGGGGAAAATGCGGCAGTTGATCGCAGCCTTCGCGGTCTGTGGCAGGGCATTCTCCGCATGTCCCGCCTCGAGCATCGTCGCGACACAGGTGGTGCGGGTCGTACCGACGAACTCCGGCGATTTCGCGAGCGTGTCCGCGGCAGATGTGTCGGTGGGGTCGGCGGCAAAGCGCCGCAGGGCTTCGCCCGCCTCACCGGGCTGCGCCCTGCCGACCGCCCCCAGGTAGGCGCGCGTCAGCGAATTCGCCATGACCGGGAACCGGTGGCCCTCGATCTTCCCGAGCGCGTGCGCCAGCTGGTAGATCGCATTGTCCGCGCGCGGCCGGGAGCTGTGCCCGCCGGGGTTCCTGACGGTGAGGTCGAAGGTGGCAAAGGTCTTCTCGGCGCCCTGCACCAGGTAGATGAGCGGCTTGCCGGTGGCATCGTCCAGCAGGCCGCCGCCGGCATCGGTATTGATGGCGAACTCGGCGTCCCTGACCCAGGGGTGCGCGGCGATGGCCCGCGTGGTCTGCATGCCCGTCTCTTCGTCGCCGACGAAGGCAAAAACCAGCTCGCGGGCCGCGGGGGCCGCTTCAGCCTTCAGTCGCAGGATCGTCGAGACGAGCGCCGTGACGCCGGCCTTGTTGTCCATCGATCCCCTGCCATAGAAATTGCCGTTCTCCTCGATGAGCCTGAACGGATCCCGCTCCCAGTCCTCGGGACGCGCATCGACCACGTCCATGTGCGCGGAAAACAGTATCGGTCGGCCCGCTGCGCGCCCCGGCACGCGCACGATCAGCGCGCTCTGGCCGGCAGCCTCGATCATCGCCATGTCGGATTCGGGCACGCCGCCCGCGCGCAGCACCTCGACGAGGTAGGCCCTCATTGCCGGCACCTGGCCCTGGCCGGCAGCGGTACGGAACGAGACGATGCGCGCATAGACTTCGCGCGCCTTTGCCTGGTACGCCTCGGTCTGCGCGTGAGCGGGGATGCAGAGCGCGACCGCGACGGTCGCCATGGCAACAAAGCCGGTCTTCATTTTTCCTCCTGCGCCGGTGCGGGCACCTGCGGGAACAATACCGCAGGCGTTACCGGGGTGCCCCAGCTGAGGGCGATCTCCGGGGTCCCCGCCGGGTAGACGCCGGGCGGGATCGGCAGGTCCACGACGCCGGCGCCTTCGGTCGTGAGCGGCAGCACGGCGCGCTGGGCGCCCCGCACCTCGAGCGCACCGAAGCGGCCCGGCCAGGTGCGCACGGCGAGGCGCATTGGCCAGCCGCGCGCGTAGGTCGGCGTCGCGACGGCGGTGCCGCTGGCCGGCACAGCGGTCATGTCGAGCACCAGCGTGTTGCCCTGCCAGTATTGCGGGATGGGCGCCGAGGCGCCGCTCGCGAAGCTGAGCTCATCCACCGGCGCGGGCGCGGCGGGCGGCGGCTTGGCCCAGGGCCAGTGGATACGCGGCAGGCTGCCGCAGCCCGTCGTGGCCGCGGCCACCAGGATCATTGCCAACAGGGGTTTCGTTCGCTGCACGCTCGCACCTCTCGCGCCCGTGTGTACCATTAGCGGATGACGCAGCTCAAGGCCCTGTCGCCCAGGTCGCGGATCGACGCGCAGCGCGCGGCGCGGCAGGCGCCGGCCGCCCCGCCAGGCCCATGAAGGCGAGCTTCACCACGCCGGGGCGCGACTGGCGGTTCGACCTCGGCCAGCCGATCGACCTGTCGATCCCCATCGACTTCCGCGACACCGCGCTGCGCCATTTCGACGCGCCCGCCGCGACCGCGACGCCCTTTGCGACCGGCGGCTTCACCGGCTCGGTGGCCAGCGGCGCGAGCTGCAACTGCCGCACGATCACGCTGACGCCACACTGCAACGGCACCCACACCGAGTGCGTGGGACACCTGACGCTCGAGCCACTCGATGCGTGGCGCGTGGTACCGGCCGCACCCGTCCCGGCGCAGGTCGTGGGCGTCGCGCCGGTGGCCTGCGGCGACGATCGGGTCGTCACGCGGGCCGCGCTCGCCGCCGCCTGGCCGCTGCAGTCCGCGGCACCGGCGCCGCTCGCACTGGTGCTGCGCACGTCGACGGGCGCCGACGGGCACCCCGGCGCCGAGCCGCCCTACCTCGCGATCGATGCGATGGAGCTCATCGTCGCACGGGGCATTGCACACATCGTGATCGACCAGCCGTCGCTCGATCGCACGCATGACGGGGGCCGGCTCGCTGCGCATCGCGTGTTCTTCGGCCTGCCCGCCGCCAGTCGCCGCCTCGCCGAGGCGATGCGTCCGCAGGCAACCGTGACCGAGTACGCCACCGTGCCGGCACGACTGCCCGACGGCCCCTGTGCATTGGCGTGGCAGGTGCCAGCGATATCCGGCGACGCCGTCCCGAGCCGCCCGCTCGCCTACCGGTACGAAACATGAGGGGCGACGCCGGGGACCCGCTGCAGGATTTTCGTGCCCGCTTTGCGCTGCCGCGCGATGCAGCCGGCAGGCCGCTCGTTTACTTCTGCGGCCACTCGCTCGGCTTGATGCCGCTCGATGCCCGCCGCATCGTGGGCGAAGAGCTCGACAGCTGGGCGACGCTCGGGATCGAAGGGCAGTTCACGGGGCGCCGCCCGTGGGTGCAGTACGCCGAACTGATGAACTCGGGCCTCGCGATGCTCGCGGGCGCGCAACCGCACGAAGTGGTCGCGATGAACTCGCTCACGGTCAACCTGCATGTCCTGATGGCGTCCTTCTACCGCCCGCAGGGCCGGCGCCGGCGCATCCTGATCGAGGCCGGCGCCTTTCCATCGGATCGGTACGCCGTGCAGGGGCAGATCGCCTGGCACGGCCTCGACCCGGCGGATTGCCTGGTGGAGCTCGGGCCGCGCGCCGGCGAGGAGCTGCTGGGCGAAGACGACATCGAAGCGGCCATCGAGCGCGCCGATGACACGCTGGCGCTCGTGCTGTGGCCGGGCGTGCAGTACCTCACGGGCCAGGCATTCGACCTCGCACGGCTCGCGCGCGCCGCGCACCGTGCGGGCGCGGCGGTCGGCTTCGATCTCGCGCACGCCATCGGCAACCTGCCGCTCGCGCTGCACGACAGTGGCGCCGACTTCGCGGCCTGGTGCAGCTACAAGTACCTGAACGCGGGCCCGGGTGCGATCGGCGGCGCCTTCGTGCACGAGCGGCACATGCATCGCGACGACCTGCCGCGGCTCGCGGGCTGGTGGGGCAACGATCCGGCGAGCCGCTTCCTGATGGCACAGGCCTTCGCGCGCGCGCCCGGCGCCGCCGGGTGGCAGGCGAGCAACCCGCCGATCCTCGCGAGCGCACCGCTGCTCGCCTCGCTCGAGGCGTTCGCCGCGGCGGGCATGGCGCGCCTGCGGGCGAGGTCGATCGCCCTGACGCGCTCACTCGAGGCCGCGATCGATGCGTTGCCGCCAGGCGAGGTGACCCTCGTCACACCACGCGAGCCGCGCGAGCGCGGCGCGCAGCTGTCGGTGC
>CAZRLI010000184.1:0-4816 GCA_964600535.1 uncultured Steroidobacteraceae bacterium
TCACGTCGGCCGACGTGTAGCGCGCCATCATGCCGAGCAGCACGCTCTTGCCGACGCCGCTGCCCGCAAACAGGCCGATGCGCTGGCCGCGGCCCACGGTGAGGAGCGCATTGATAGCCCGCACCCCGACATCGAGCGGCTCCGAGATCGGCTCGCGCGCGAGCGGATTGATCGGCGCTCCTCCCATCAGCTGCACCGGCACCTCGCAGCCGAGCTCGCCTGCGTCATCGAGTGCGCGCCCGGCCCCGTCGATCACGCGCCCGAGCAGCTGGTCACCGACCCGAACGGTCTGGTGGCCGTAGCGCGGCACGACGCGCGCATTGGGCGAGAGGCCGAAGGCGTCGGCGGTCGGCATCAGGAACAGCCGTGATCCGGCAAACCCCACCACCTCGGCTTCGACACGCGAGCCGGACGACGAGAGAATGTCGCAGCGATCACCGACCGCCGCCTCGCAGCCCGCCGCCTCGAGCGTCAGGCCGATCATGCGTGTCAGCGTGCCTTCCACCGGCGGCGGCGGCAACAACTCGGCGCGCCGCTGGTAGCGCGCGAGGCCCTGGCGCCAGAGCGCCTGCCGCTCCAGCAGCGCGCTCATGCCTGACCCCTCGCGAGGTCGGCGCGCTCTTCGCCGAGGATGGCGACCAGCGCCGCCGCGAGCCGTGTCTCGAGGCGTGCGTCGATCTGTGAATTCTCCGCGGTCACGCGACAGCCGCCGCGCGACATGACCGGGTCCTCCACTATCGCCCACGCCTGCCCCGCGGCCGGCGGGGCCAGTCGCTCGTTGACCAGCGCGGCGTCCTCCGGATGCAGGTGAACGCGCACCTCGCGCGCCGCCGCCGGCAGCAACGCCACCACCTGGCGCAGCACGCCGATGATCTGTGCCGGATCGATGTGCAGCTCGCGACGCACCAGGTGGCGTGCGACGGTGAGCGCCAGCTGCGCGAGCTGGCGCTCGACCTCCGCATCCAGCTCACCGAGTGGTCGCGCGATCGCCGTCAGCAGCGCGTCGAGCCGGGCGACCTGCTGGTCGAGCTGCTCGCGACGGCGCTGCATCTCCGCGCCGGCCGCCGCGAGGCCATCGGCGTGGCCCCGCGCATGACCCTCTTCCCATGCATCGCGCGCGATGCCGTCGAGCTCCGCGGCGGCGAGCCGCTCGCGGCGCGCGCCGGCAATCCGGCCCTGTACGCTGGGCAGGGACCACAGCGCAGCCTCAGACATAGGCCTCGCCACCCTTGCCGCCGAGCGCAATCGTGCCGGCGTCCGCGAGCCGCTTGGCGACCGCGAGGATCTCCTTCTGTGCCGCCTCGACCTCGCTCACGCGCACCGGGCCCTTCGATTCCATGTCGTCCTTCAGCATCTCGGCCGCCCGCTGCGACATGTTCCTGAACACCTTGTCCTTCAGGGCCTGCTCGCAGGCCTTGAGGGCGAGCAGCAGGCGATCGCCGGGCACCTGCCGCAACAGTTCCTGCATGCCGCGATCGTCGATCGAGCCGAGGTCGTCGAACGTAAAGATGAGGTTCTGGATCTTCGCGCCGAGTGCTTCATCGACGCTGTTGATCTGCTGCATGACGGCGGACTCGATGCCGGAGTCCAGGTTGTTGATGATGCTCGCGGACACCTTGGGCCCCCCGAACAACGACGCCTTCGAAGACGCGTTGCCGGCAAACTGCTTCTCCATGACCTCGTCAAGCTCGTTGAGCGCCGACGGCTGGATGCCGTCCAGCGTTGCAATGCGCATCAGGATGTCGGGGCGTACGGCTTCGGGCAGCTGCGAAAGCACTGCCGCGGCGTGATCCGGGTCGAGGTAGGCCAGTACGATGGATGCGATCTGCGGGTGCTCGCTGCGCATCATTTCCGCCACGGCACGCGGATCCATCCACTTCATGGCCTCGAGCCCGCGGCTGGAGCGACCACCAAAAATTCGATCCATTACGCTGACGGCGCGGTCCTCACCCAGCGCGGAATGCAGGACCTTGCGCAGGTACTCGTCAGTGCCGACGCCGAGCGAGGTCTGGCTTTCGATGGAGACCAGGAAGTGCTCGAGAACGCCCGACACTTCCTCGCGCGTCACGCCGTCGAGCGCCGCCATGGCAGAGCCCACCACCTGCACATCCTTCGTGCTCATGTGCTTGAGGACTTCGGCCGCCTCCTGTTCACCCAGGGTCAGCAGCAGGATGGCCGCCTGATCTATGCCGTTGCGTTTTGCCAGCGCCTTGTCACTCATCCTTGCCCACCCAGTTCTTGACGACGCGCGCGACGCGCTTCGGATCCTGTGTCACGAGCGAGCGCGCCTGCGCGACCTGCTGCTCATAAGCGATGGCCGATGCCTGGCCCGCGAGGCGTCCGGCTTCCGCGACCGGCAGTTCTTCCGTTGGGGCGGCCGACTGCAGGGCCGGAGCCGCCAGCGCGAGGCGCGGCGCCGCCGCTAGGCTGCGCACGAGCGGCCGGACCACCGCCAGCATCAGGATGATCACGATGATCGCCCCGGCAAGAATCTTCACCAGCTCGCGCACCCACGGCTGCTGCCAGACGGGCAGCGGGTCGTCCGCGCCGATGGCTTCGGCCGCCTGCGCGGTGAAGGACGCGTTGACGACATTGACGCTGTCGCCGCGCGCCTCGTCGAAGCCGACCGCGTCCTTCACGAGCGTCGTCACGCGCGCCAGTTGCTCGACGCTGAGCGGCTGTTCGCCCACCTTGCCGCCTTGTTGCGGAACGAGGATGTCGTCGACCAGCACCGCCACGGTGAGTCGCTTCAGTCGCCCCGCCGGCTGGCGCGTGTACGCGACCGTGCGATCGATCTCATAGTTCCGCGTCGTCTGCCGCGACGTGTTGTCGGGTGGGGCCGTCCCGGCGACCGCATCGGCGCCGGCACCGGCAGCGGGCGTCACGCCCCCCTGGCCGGGCGGCAGCGCGCTACCGGGCGTCGGCGGCTGGTTCGAGAGCGCTCCGGGCACGCCGTTCGGCCCTGTGCCGCTGCGCGATGATTCCTCGGCGAGTTGCTCGCTGCGCACGATCTGGCTGTCCGGCCGGTACTGTTCGCGCGCTTCCTCCGTCACCGACATGTCGACCGTGGCAACGACCTGCGCACGCACGCGCCCTTCGCCGACTATGGGCGCGAGCAACGCCTCGATGCGCTGCGTGTATTCCGCCTCGAGCCGGCGCGCGAACTCGAACTGCTTCTCGCGCGCAGCGAGGTCCCCGTCGCTCTCCGGCTGGGAAAGCAGCCGCCCGGCCTGGTCGACCACGGTTACGTCCTGCGCCTTGAGCTCCGGGATGCTCGATGCGACGAGATTGACGATCGCGGTGACCTGCTCGGACTCCAGGCGGCGACCCGCCTTCAGTTGCACGAACACCGATGCGGTTGCATTGCGCCGGTCGCGCACGAAGGCGGACGGGCGGGACGCGGCTATGTGCACGCGCGCCGCCGCCACCGGTTGCAGGCTCGCGATGGTGCGCGCCAGCTCGGTTTCGAGCGCGTGCTGGTAGCGCGCACCCTCCATGAACTGGCTGACGCCGAAGCCCGAGTCCTTGGCCATCGCGTTGAAGCCATCGGCGGACTGCAGCACGCCCTGGGCCGCGAGCGCCAGGCGCGCATCATTGAGTCGTTCCGCGGGCACGCTCACGGTGCCGCGCGCAACGTCCGCCGCATGTTCGATGCCGGCGGACTTGAGGCTCTGCTGCACCTCGACCAGGTCGCCCGCCGCGAGCCCCGAATAGAGCAGGCTGTAGGTCGGCCCTTTCGCCCAGAAGACGACACCGAGCCCCGCCGCGACCGCGGCGGCAATTCCGACGAGCAGCAGCAGCGGTCGCAAGCCCGTGGCCATTCGGGCCAGGGCGGGAAGCTGCTCGGCATGGGCGTTCATCTGGGACTCCTGGCAGTGTGGGGCATGCCGATCAGATCGGCATGTTCATGATTTCCTGGTACACGCTCACGAGGCGATTGCGCACCTCGGTCGCGGCGCGAAAGGCAACGCTCGCCTTCTGCATCTCGAGCATCACCTGCGACAGCTCGACGCCGGGCGTGCCCTGCTGGAACGCCGTGGCAATCCGGGTCGCCGACTGTTGCGCGGCATTCACCTGTTCGATGCCGCGCTTCATCAGCATGGCGAACCCGTCCGCGCCCTGCGCGCGGCCCACGCCGTCCGCCACCCCGGCGGCTGCGGGGGCGGGTGCCTGCGGGCGCTTCACCTGTGCGGAGATCGTGCGGATCTGCGCGAGGACGCGGTCGATTTCCATCTGGCTCATGCGAGGTCTCCCGTGCCGCCGTTCAGCCGCAGGCCGCGATGAGGTCGACGCCCGAGGCGCGCAACTGCGCGAGCTTGTAGCGCAATGCCCGCGGGCTGATGCCGAGTCGCTCGGCCGCCGCCCGTCGGCTGCCCTGCCCGTCGCGCAGCGCCTCGATGATCAACTCGCGCTCCGCGCTGGCGAGCGCCGTGGACAGCTGGCCCTTGCCCACCGCGGCGGCCTGTGCGGGCACCTCGTCCACCTCGAAGCGGATGTGGTCGGCCCGGATCGTCACGCCATCGAGCAGGATGAGGGCACGTTGCATCACGTTGTCGAGTTCGCGGACATTGCCCGGCCAGGCATGCGTGAGCAGGCCGTGCGCAGCCTCGGCGGACAAGGCCGGGATGGGCTGGCCCGGCGCGCAGCGTGCGGACAACAGTTGCAACGCCAGCGGCAGGATGTCGTCGCGGCGCTCGCGCAGGGGCGCGAGCACCATCGGGAATACGTTCAGGCGGTAATAGAGGTCCTCGCGGAAGCGGGCCGCCGTCACTTCGGCCTTGAGGCGTCGGTTCGTGGTGGCGAGCACCCGCACGTC
>CAZRLI010000185.1:0-4814 GCA_964600535.1 uncultured Steroidobacteraceae bacterium
GCCGAGCAAACTGCGCGGATCCATCGGCACCGCACGAGGTGCTGCTCGTGATCGACGCGAACCAGGGCCAGAACGCGCTGGTACAGGCGCGCGAATTCAACGAGGCGGTGGGCGTCACGGGCATTGCGCTCACCAAGCTCGACGGCACCGCCCGGGGTGGCATCGTCGTCGCGATCGCGCGCCAGTTGCGGCTGCCGATCCGCTACATCGGCATCGGCGAGGCGGCCGAGGATTTCGGCGTGTTCGACGCGCGCGCCTTCGCCGAGGCGCTGGTCGAGGGCGCGGAGCGCCCTGCGTGATCCGCTTCGAGCGCGTCGCCAAGCGCTATCCCAACGGGCGCGAGGCGATCTCCGGGGTCAGCTTTGAAGTGCCGCGGGGCGAAATGGTGTTCCTGACCGGGCGCTCGGGCGCCGGCAAGAGCACCGTGCTCAAGCTGATTGCGCTGCTCGAGCGACCCACGCGCGGCGTCGTCACCGTCAACGGCCAGGGCACCGGTTCGCTGCCATCGCGGAAGATCCCGGCCTTCCGGCGCGGCATCGGCGTCGTCTTCCAGGACCACAAGCTGCTTGTCGACCGGCCGGTCTTCGACAATGTCGCGCTGCCGCTGTTCGTCGCCGGCGCGCCGCTGCGCGAGATGGACAAGCGGGTGCGGGCGGCGCTCGACCAGGTGGGGCTGCTCGGCAAGGAGCGCCTGCTGCCGCTCGAACTGTCGATTGGCGAGCAGCAGCGGGTCGGCATCGCGCGCGCCGTCATCACCAAGCCCGCGGTGCTGATCGCGGACGAGCCGACGGGCAACCTCGACCCCGAGCTCGCGCTCGAAGTCATGAACGTGTTCCGGCGCTTCCAGGAAGTCGGCACGACCGTGATGATCGCGACCCACGACATGCACCTGGTGCGCGAGTTCGCCAAGCGCGAGATCGTGCTCGAGGGCGGGCACGTGCGCGGCGTCGCGGAGGTACAGGTGCCGACGGTGGGAGCGGCCGCGACGTGACGGGCCCCGGTGTCTGGCTCGCGCGGCATGCGCAGGCGGCATTCGGGGCCGCCGGCCGGCTGGCGCGCGCGCCGCTGTCGACCCTGTTCACGATCGGCGTGATCGGGCTCGCACTCGCGATGCCGCTCGGCCTCAAGCTCTTCGTCGACAACGCACGCGCCGCGACCGGCGATTTCGCCAACGCGGTCGACTTGTCCGTCTATTTCAGGATCGGCACGCCGATCGAGAAGGTGCGGCAGCTCGCCGAGCGCGCACGGGCACGGGCGGGAGTGGCCTCGGTCAAGGTGATCCCGGCCGATGAGGCGCTGGTGGAGTTCCGCAAGTATTCGGGCTTCGGCGCGGCGCTCGATGCGATCCGCGACAACCCGTTGCCGCATGTGCTCGGCATACGGCCGAGCGCGGCCGCCGGCTCGACGGCGGAGCTCGCGAAGCTGAAGGACTACTTCGGGTCCTGGCCCGAGGTCGAGCTGGTGCAGATGGACATCGAATGGGTCCATCGCTTCAACGCGATCCTCGATGTGCTGCGCCGCAGCCTCGCGGTCGCCGTCGTCGTGCTCGCGTTCGGCGTACTCGCGGTCGTCGGCAACACCATCCGCCTCGAGATCCTGAACCGGCGGGCGGAGATCGAAGTGACCAAGCTCGTCGGCGGTTCGAACGCATTCGTGCGCCGCCCGTTCCTCTATACCGGCACGCTCTATGGGCTGCTGGGGGCCCTGCTGGCGCTGGCGATCGTCTACGCCGCCACCACCCTGCTGGCCCCGGCGGTGGCCGATCTTGCCCGGGCGTACGGCAGCCGATTCGAATTGCTCGGCACGAGCCCCGAGGATGGCTGGCGGCTGCTCGGTGGAGGCGCCCTCCTCGGGTGGGTCGGCGCCTGGCTTGCGGCTGCGCGCCACCTGTACTCGATCGAGCCGCAGGCCTGAGGCCGGGAGAGCCATTACCTATTGATAATTAACGTGTTATTCCTGCTGCGGCGCGGAACTTCAGGCCCATTTAGCACTCAAACGAAGCGAGTGCTAACATGGAGCGCATGAGCATGCAGCTGGTTGCCCGCCGGAATGATTTCCTGCTGTCGGCCCCGATCGGCAGCTTCGACGCGTACCTCGATCGGGTCGCACAGATCCCCGTGCTGTCGCGCGAACGCGAGCAGGAGCTCGCGCAGCGCCTGCGCGACGCCAACGACCTCGCCGCCGCGCGGGAACTGGTGCTGTCGCACCTGCGCTTCGTGGTGCATGTCGCGCGCGGCTATTCGGGCTACGGCCTGCCGCTCGGCGACCTCGTCCAGGAAGGCAATGTGGGCCTGATGAAGGCCGTCAAGCGCTTCGACCCGGCGCTCGGGGTGCGGCTCGTGTCGTTCGCGGTGCACTGGATCCGCGCCGAGATCCACGAGTACGTGCTGCGCAACTGGCGGCTGGTGAAGATCGCGACCACCAAGGCCCAGCGCAAGCTGTTCTTCAACCTGCGGCGCATGAAGAAGAACCTCGCGTGGCTCACGCACGAGGAGACGCAGGCGGTCGCGAAGGACCTCGGCGTACGCCCCGAGGAAGTCACCGAAATGGAGCAGCGCCTCGCCTCGCGCGACCTGTCCTTCGACCCCGCGCCTGACACCGACGACGACGAAGGTTACGGTCCCGCGGCTTACCTGCCCGCCCCCGACGCCGACCCGGCGGAGCAGGTCGCGCAGGACGAGTGGGAGCGTGACACCTCGGCGCAGCTCGCGACGGCCATCGAGGCGCTCGATCCGCGCAGTCGCGACATCGTGCGCCGGCGCTGGATCATGGAAGACAAGGCCACGCTGCACGACCTCGCCGGTGAGTACGGCGTGTCGGCGGAACGCGTGCGGCAGATCGAAGCGGCGGCGCTCAAGAAGCTCCGCGGCACGCTGGCCGCCGCGTAGGCGCCTATTTCGCGCGGATCGGCGCGAAGGTCAGCTCGACGCGGCGGTTCAGCGCGCGGCCCTGCGCCGTGTCGTTGGTCGCGATCGGCCGCATTTCACCCGCTCCCACCGTGATCAGGCGGTCGGCTGCGATCCCGCGGCTGCGCAGGTAGTCCGCGACGGTCGCGGCCCGCTGCTCGGAGAGTTGCTGGTTGTACTGCTCGCTGCCCGTGCTGTCGGTGTGGCCGGCCGACTCGATGATCGTCCGGTCGAATTCCTTCGCGACCAGCGCCACCGAGTCGAGCACGCGAAAGAACGAGCCGTTGAGGTCGGCACTGTCGGTCATGAAGGTGATGTTGCCCGGCATGTTGAGCGTGACATTGTCGCCGACGCGCGTGACCGAGACGCCCGTCCCGCGAAGCTGCTCGCGCAGCCGCGCCTCCTGCCGGTCCATGTAGGCACCGATGCCGGCGCCCGCCAGGCCACCGATGCCGGCGCCGATCAGCGCGCGCTCGCGCCGCTCGCGCGCACTGTCACCGGTGATGAGGCCGATCACCGCGCCCGACGCGGCGCCGATGATCGCGCCCTTCGATGACTTCGCCATCTCGCGCTGGCCGGTGTACGGATCGGTAGCCTGGCAGCCCGCGACGGCGACGATCATTGCCGCAACCAGCGCGCCCAGCCTGTTCAGTCGTGCCATGGCGTCACTCCTCGGATGCCCCTACTCGACACCGTCACCCGACGCCGGCGGGGTCGTCGCGCGGTGATAGCCGCGGGGGCGGATGGCAACGGTGTTGCGGATGCGCGTGCAGCGCGTGCCGTCGGCGAGATAGTAGCCGTACTCGAAGGTGGGAGTCGCCCGGCCCCGCGCCGCGAGCTGCGCCCGGATGTCTGCTTCCTGCGACGCCGTCATCTCGAACCGCAGTTCGAGGTCGGTGTTGCCGCCGCGGTCGAACTCGATCGACATGCCGCGCGTCCACACCGAATAACCGGGGAACACGCGCGCGCAGGCGAGCGCCGCCACCGGATCGGCGAGAGATGCCTGGAAACCGCCGAACATCACGCCGCCCGGATTGCGCGAGATCGAATGCAGCGGCAGCAGGATGCGTATCCTGCGCCAGTCGTCCTGCATCTCGAGCACGCGGATGCGCATCAGCCAGAAGGGTGGATACCACTCGAGCTTGCGCGAGTCCGTGAGCCAGCGGCGGGCGAAGATCCAGCCCATCAGGCGCTGCATCAGGCGCGGCGATCTTGCGACGGAGGTCACGCGGGGGTAGCGTCGCCGTTATGGACCAGCGCGAAGGGTACACCATGCGCACGGTGACGCAGTGGCTCGACGAGTATGGCGAGAGCCATCGCAACGCGGTGAACAAGCGCCTGCATTGGACCTGCGTGCCGGCCATCGTGATTTCGGTAATCGGGTTCTTCTGGTCGCTGCCGGTGCCGACGGTATTCGGCGCGATGTCGCCGTGGCTCAACTGGGCGACGATCGCGGCGGTCCTGAGCCTCGCGTACTACTTCGTGCTGTCGCCGCCGCTGGCGGTGGGCAGCGCCGTCGTCTTCGCCGTGATGTTCGCGATCGTGCTCGCGCTCGAGCGGCTTTCATGGCCGCTCTGGCAGACCTGCGCCCTGATCTTCGTGGTCGCCTGGATCGGGCAGTTCGTCGGCCATGCGGTCGAGGGCAAACGGCCCTCGTTCTTCAAGGACCTGCAGTTCCTGCTGATCGGCCCCCTGTGGCTGCTCGCCTTCATTTACCGGGGGCTCGGCCTCGAGTACCGGCGCGGCGGGCTCGCCGGGCGGGATAGGTAATCCCCGCGCGAGTCGCGGCGGGGTCGCCCCGCTATACTGCATGACCCCTCGACAGGAGACCGCCCCGTGGCCGCATCCGCCCCCAACCTCGACCCGATGGACCTCTACGGCGTGCGCGCCCTCCTCAGCGAGGACGAG
>CAZRLI010000186.1:0-4789 GCA_964600535.1 uncultured Steroidobacteraceae bacterium
CCGACGACGTGAAGCCGTCGGTCATCGCGCGGGGTACGCCGGGATTCTCGGGCGCGGATCTCATGAACCTCGTCAACGAGGCCGCGCTGTTCGCGGCGCGCGCCAACAAGCGCGTCGTGACGATGGACGAGTTCGAACGCGCCAAGGACAAGATCATGATGGGCGCCGAGCGGCGCTCGATGGTCATGAGCGAGAAGGAGAAGCGCAACACCGCCTACCACGAGGCTGGCCATGCGGTCGTCGGCGTGAACCTGCCGGAGCACGACCCGGTGTACAAGGTCACGATCATCCCGCGTGGCCGCGCACTGGGCGTCACCTTCTTCCTCCCCGAGGAGGACCGCTACAGCTACAGCAAGCAGCGGCTCGAATCGCAGATCGCGAGCCTGTTCGGCGGGCGCATCGCCGAGGAACTCGCGTTTGGCCCCGAGGCCGTCACGACCGGCGCCTCGAACGACATCGAGCGCGCGACGGCGCTGGCGCGCAACATGGTCACGAAGTGGGGCTTGTCCGACCGCCTTGGGCCGCTCACCTATGCGGAGGACCAGGGCGAGGTCTTCCTCGGCCGCTCGGTCACGCAGCACAAGCAGGTGTCCGACGAGACGGCGCACGTGATCGACGTCGAGGTGCGGCGCGTGATCGACGAGGCCTACCAGCGCGCGAAGGGCATCCTGGTCGAGAACCGCGCCAAGCTCGATGCGCTGGCGGCGGCGCTGATGAAATACGAGACCATCGACGAGGAACAGCTCAAGGACATCATGGCGGGCCGCGAGCCGAAGCCGCCGGCGGACTGGGACGACACGCCTCCCGTCGGGAAGCAGCCGCCTTCGAGGCCTGCCGCGGAAGGCCCCACGGGCGGGACGCTCGCCCCCACTCCCTGACCCTCTCCGCCGCGGGCGGGGGGGCAGGCCAGGGTGAGGGGATGAAACTCAGCTGCGGTTCGCGGACCCTCGATCTCGCGACGCCCGTCGTCATGGGGGTCGTCAACGTCACGCCGGACTCGTTCTCCGATGGCGGCGCTTTCCTCGATGCGCGCGCCGCGGCGGCACGCATCGAGCACCTCGTCGAGGCGGGCGCGGCGATCGTCGACATCGGCGGGGAGTCGACCCGGCCAGGCGCCATGCCCGTGCCCGTGGGCGAGGAATTGCAGCGCGTGATGCCCGCCATCGAGCACGCGGTCAGGCTGCCGGTCGTCGTTTCGGTCGACACCAGCCGCCCCGAGGTGATCCACGCCGCGCTGCAGGCCGGCGCCCACATGGTGAACGACGTGCGCGCGCTCACCGTTCCGGGTGCCCTCGAGGCGGTGTCCCGTTCCGCGGCGGCGGTCTGCCTGGTGCACATGCGCGGCGGTCCGGCCGACATGCAGGACGACCCGCGCTACGAGGACGTCGCGGGCGAAGTGGCCGCGTTCCTCGCCGCGCGGGTGCGCGCCTGCGAGCTCGCGGGCATCGCCCGCGGGCGGATCGTGATCGACCCCGGCTTCGGCTTTGGCAAGACGCTGGCGCACAACCTCGAGCTGCTCCGGCGGCTCGGGGCGCTCGCGGCAACCGGCCTGCCGGTGCTTGCGGGTTTGTCGCGGAAGCGGATGATTGGCATGCTCACCGGCCGGCCGGCGGGTGAGCGGCTCGCGGGCAGCATCGCGCTCGCGACGCTTGCGGTGCTGCGGGGAGCGCGTATCGTCCGCGCCCACGACGTGGCGGAAACAGTGGACGCGCTGCGCATCATCACCGCGGTGCGCGAGGGGGAATGCAGTTGAGCAGGCAGTATTTCGGTACCGACGGAGTGCGCGGCCGGGTCGGCGAGGCGCCGATGACGGTGGACTTCGCGCTCGCACTGGCGAGCGCCGCGGCGCGCGTGCTCGCGCCGCGTGGCGGCAGCGTACTCATCGGCAAGGACACGCGGCTCTCGGGCTACATGTTCGAGGCGGCGCTCGAGGCGGGGTTCGTCGCGGCCGGCGTCGATGCGAAGCTGATCGGGCCATTGCCGACGCCGGGCATCGCCTACATGACGCGCTACTTCGGCTGCGACTTCGGCGTCGTGATCAGCGCCTCGCACAACCTGTACGAGGACAACGGCATCAAGTTCTTCGACGCCAGCGGCGGCAAGCTGTCGGACGAGCTCGAGCACGAAATCGAAAGCGAAATCGCCAACGGCGCGCTGACGCGCGGCTCGCGCGAGCTCGGCCGCGCAGTGCGCGTCGACAAGCAGCGCACCGAGTACCAGCGCTTCTGCGCCTCGACGCTGGCGCCCGGCGTGGGCCTCGAGGGGCTCAAGATCGTGCTCGATTGCGCCAACGGCGCCGCCTACAAGGTCGGGCCGCGCCTGTTCGCCGACCTCGGTGCCGAACTGATCCCGGTCGGGTGTTCGCCGAACGGCCGCAACATCAATGACGGTTGTGGTTCGACTTCACCGCAACTGCTGCAGCTGACCGTGCCCGGCGTGCGCGCCGACCTCGGCATCGCACTCGATGGCGACGGTGACCGGCTCGTGATGATCGACCACCTCGGCCGCATCGTCGACGGTGACCAGCTCATCTACATCATCGCGCGCGCGCGCCAGGAAGCCGGCGAGCTCAGGGGCCCCGTGGTCGGCACCCTGATGAGCAACCTCGGGCTCGAGGTCGCGCTGCGCGCCGGCGGCATCGACTTCCGGCGGGCCAAGGTCGGCGATCGCTACGTGCTCGCCATGCTCAAGGAGACCGGCGGCCTGATCGGTGGCGAGACCTCGGGCCACATCCTGTGCCTCGACCGCACGACGACCGGCGATGCGCTGGTCGCGGCGCTGCAGGTGATCGGCGTGATGCGCAAGAGCGGGCGCAGCCTCGCGGAGCTCGCCGCCGGCATGGCGCGCTTTCCGCAGGTCCTGCTCAACGTGCGGGTTGCCGCGCGTTTCGATCCCGCGGCCGTGCCTGCCGTGGGTGCCGCCGTCGCGACCGTCGAGCAGCGCCTCGGCGGAGAAGGTCGCGTCGTGCTGCGGCCCTCGGGCACTGAACCCGTCATCCGCGTCATGGTCGAAGGACGCGATGAGGCGCTCACGCGCAGCTGCGCGGAGCAGATCGCCGCGGCGGTGAGTGCCGCGGCAGCCTGAGCGCCGTCTTGCAACCGCAGAGCCGGGGCCGACGCCCGGGAAAGGTGTTGACATGCGATCCATTGCCTTCGGTCTGATGCTGGCTGGCGCTGCGCTCGTCGCGCAGGCCGATACGCCGCGTACCCCGTCACCGGCGGGCGCGGAGGTCTACTTCGAATCGCCCGCGGACGGCGCCACGGCCAGGGGGCCGGTCACCGTGCGCTTCGGCCTCAAGGGCATGGGAGTCGCGCCCGCGGGGATCAGGTTCGACAACACCGGGCACCATCACCTGTTGATCGACACCGACCTGCCGGCCGACCTGGGCCAGCCACTGCCGGCGAACGAGCATGTCGTGCATTTCGGCAAGGGCCAGACCGAGACGACGATCACGCTGCCGCCCGGCAGGCACACGCTGCAGCTCGTGCTCGGCGATGCACTGCACATCCCGCACGACCCGCCGGTCGTCTCGAAAAAGATCGTGATTACGGTCAAACCCTGAGCCCGGCGGAGGGGCGGCAGGCGTCGTTGCGTCCCGGCGGAGGCGCCGCTATCATCGCGCGCCTTTTATGAACCGCAGACCCCTCGTAGCCGGAAACTGGAAGATGCATGGCTCGCGTGCCGTGAACGCGGGCCTCGTCGAGGCGATCGTCTCGAGCCACGGGCTCGGCGCCGCCGACTGCGCCGTGTGCCCGCCGTTCGTGTACCTCGCGGAGGTCGCACGGCTGCTGCGCGACTCGACGGTGGCGCTCGGCGCGCAGGACGTCTGCGCGGAGGCGCAGGGTGCCTTCACCGGCGAAGTGTCCGCCGCCATGCTGCGCGACGTTGGCTGCACCATGGTGATCGTCGGCCACTCGGAGCGGCGCGCGATCTACGGCGAGGGCGACCAGCTCATCGCGCGCAAGTTCACGGCCGCGCAGGCCCACGGGCTCGCGCCCATCCTGTGCGTGGGCGAAACGCTCGCGGAGCGCGAGGCGGGGCAGACGACGGCGGTCGTCGCGCGCCAGCTCGATGCGGTCCTCGAACTGGCGGGCGCGCCGGCGCTCGCCGCGGCGGTGCTCGCCTACGAGCCGGTCTGGGCGATCGGCACCGGGCGCAATGCGACGCCTGAGCAGGCGCAGGAAGTGCACGGTTTCATCCGCGGGCGTATCGCGGCCCGCGATGCTAAAATCGCCAGCCAGATCCGGATCCTGTATGGCGGCAGCGTCAAGGCGGGCAACGCAGCGGAGTTGTTTGCGCAGCCCGATGTGGATGGCGGGCTGATCGGCGGCGCTTCCCTCAAGGCCGACGATTTCCTCGCCATCGTTGCGGCCGCGGGCCAGGCTGCCTGAACCCAGGGGACACGAGCGTGCTTCGTACAGTATTGATGTTTGTCCAGGTATTCAGCTCCTTCGCGATCGTCGCGCTGGTGCTGATCCAGCGCGGCAAGGGCGCGGATGCGGGCGCCGGTTTCGGCGCCGGCGCATCGGGTACGGTGTTCGGCGCGCGCGGCGCGCGCACCGGGCTGTCGCGGGCGACCGCGGTGTTCGCGGCCGTGTTCATGCTGAACAGCCTGGCGCTCGTGTACCTCGGCAAGCAGGACACGGCGGCGCCGCGCACGATCCTCGACGAGATCGAGACGCCGGCGGCCCCGGTCGTGCCGTCGCCCGATGCGGCACCGGTACCGCAGGCACCGGCACCGGCGCAGCAATAGGTATTTTTGCCGACGTGGTGGAATTGGTAGACACAC
>CAZRLI010000187.1:0-4776 GCA_964600535.1 uncultured Steroidobacteraceae bacterium
GGCGCCGTCGGCGGCTTCGCGCACGCGCGCGATGCCGGTGAACTCGTCGTCCTGCATCTGGCCGTCGCCGTTGGCGTCGGCGAAGACGCGGACGCGCAGGGCCGTCATCTCCAGGCCGCCGCGCGATTCGGCGCGCACCCACGGCAAGAGGCCGCTGTCGCCGCGGGCGCTGAGATGGGCGGTGCGCACAGTGACGGTGCGGTCGAGGAGGTCCTCGCGCTCCTGCGGGCTCATGCCGCAGGCGGCGAGCAGGAGGGCGGCGGCGGGCAGGACGGTCGCGGCGCGATGCATGCGGGTGCCTAGCCTACGCGCCGCCGCCCCGTCCGCTAGAGGAACTCGCGGCCCTAGTCGTCGGTCGCCAGCACCGCCAGGAAGGCCTTCTGCGGCACCTCGACGCTGCCGATGGCCTTCATGCGCTTCTTGCCTTCCTTCTGCTTCTCGAGCAGCTTGCGCTTGCGCGAGATGTCGCCGCCGTAGCACTTCGCCAGCACGTTCTTGCGCAGCGCCTTGACCGTCTCGCGCGCGATGACATGGCTGCCGATCGCGGCCTGCACCGCGACTTCGTACATCTGCCGCGGGATGAGCTCCTGCATCTTGTCGACCAGCTCGCGCCCGCGCTGGTAGGAGTTGTCCCGGTGGACGATGATCGACAGCGCATCGACCTTGTCGCCATTGATCAGGATGTCGAGCTTGACGAGCGGCGCGGCGGAGAAGTGGCTGAACTCGTAGTCGAATGAGGCATAACCGCGACTGGTGGATTTCAACCGGTCGAAGAAATCGAGCACCACGTCGGCGAGCGGCAGCTCGTACTGCAGCGACACCTGCGAGGCGAGGTATTGCATCTTCTTCTGCACGCCGCGCTTCTCGCTGCACAGCGCCAGCACGCCGCCCACGTACTCGGGCGGCACGAGGATGGTCGCGGTGATGATCGGCTCGCGCACTTCCGCGACCTTGTTCGGCGGCGGCAGCTTCGAGGGATTGTCGATGTATTCGATGCTGCCGTCCTCGAGCGCGACCTCATACACCACGGTCGGTGCGCTGGTGACCAGGTCGAGCTCGTATTCGCGCTCGAGCCGCTCCTGGACGATGTCCATGTGCAGCAGGCCGAGGAACCCGCAGCGGAAACCGAAACCCAGCGCGCCCGACACCTCGGGCTCGTAGTGCAGCGCCGAATCGTTGAGCCGCAGCTTCGCCAGCGCGTCGCGGAAGCCCTCGTAATCCTCGGAGTTCACCGGAAAAAGGCCCGCGAAGACGCGCGGCTTGATCTGCTTGAATCCCGGCAGCGGCACCGCACAGGGGCGCGACTCGAGCGTTATGGTATCGCCGACCGGCGCCCCGTCGATGTCCTTGATGCCCGCCACCACGAAGCCCACGTCGCCGGTCGCGAGCTCGCGCGAGCCGAGCGACTTCGGGGTGAAGCGGCCGAGCTTGTCGACCTCGAAACTGCGCCCGGTCGACATCACGCGGATCTTCTCGCCCACTGCGAGCCTGCCATTGACCACGCGCACCAGCGAGACGACACCGACATAGTTGTCGAACCACGAGTCGATGATCAGTGCCTGCAGCGGCGCCCCGGTGTCGCCCTTGGGCGCCGGAATCCGCTTGATGATCGTCTCGAGCAGGCGGTCGACCCCCTCGCCCGTCTTGGCGCTCACCTGCTCGGCATCCTGTGCGCCGATGCCGATGATCTCCTCGATCTCGCGGATCACCTTGGGCGGATCGGCCGACGGCAGGTCGATCTTGTTGATCACCGGCACCACTTCAATGCCCTGCTCGATCGCCGTGTAGCAGTTGGCGACGCTCTGCGCCTCCACGCCCTGCGAGGCGTCGACCACCAGCAACGCACCATCGCAGGCGGCGAGCGAGCGCGAGACCTCGTAGGAAAAATCGACGTGCCCCGGCGTGTCGATCAGGTTCAGCTGGTAGCGCTGCCCGTCCTTCGCCCGGTAGTACAGGGTGACGCTCTGCGCCTTGATGGTGATGCCGCGCTCGCGTTCGAGCGCCATGGAATCGAGCACCTGGTCCTGCATTTCCCGGTCCGAGAGGCCCCCACACAGCTGGATCAGGCGGTCCGCGAGTGTCGATTTGCCGTGGTCGACGTGGGCAATGATGGAGAAATTGCGGGTCAGGTGCATGAAGCCCGGCATTATACCGGGCCGCTGCACGGTCTTGCTGGCTAACTGCCATTGTCCACGGGCTGCCGGCCCAGCATCCGGCGCAATTGCGCCTCGTCGAGCCTGCCGAAACAGACGAGCTCGCCGTTGAGCCTCAGCACCGGGATCTTCAGGCCATAGCGCCGCTGCAACAGCGGGTCGGAATCGACGTCGACGAGGGCGAGCGGCGGCAGCGACAGCACGGGGCGCAATGCCTCGATCGCCTCGTGCATCTCCTCGCACAGGCCGCAGCCCTCGCGCGACAGCATCTCGAGGCTCGTCATGGGGCGCGCAAACTCAGCGCCGGGGCGGCGCGCCGAGCGACAGGCCGGGTGGTGGCGTCGATGCGGCGCCCGCCGGCCCCGCGTCATCGGCCTTGAGGGAGTTGGCGATGAAGCGCACCGTCTCCGGTGGTACCTCGCCCACTGCCGTCACCTGGTGGCCGCTCACCGTCGTGGAAAATGCCGAGGACGACCCGACCCGCGCCGGCCCGGTCATCGGGCTGCGACCTTCCACCGACGACTCCACGAACACCGACACCGAGGCCAAGCCGTCGGAGAATACCAGGTGCTCGACCGGCCCCTCGGAACCCGGCATGGCCTGCGCGGAGCGCAGCGTCAGGCGAAAACCCGGCGGCAGCCGCAGCGCCCGCCAGACGATCGAAGCGCCGCCCGCGGCGACCCGCGCCTGGCGCGATTCCTGCCGCAGCCACTTGTAGCCCTCGGTATCGACCTGCGGGCGAAATTCCGAATCGGCGATCTCGCGCGGCAGCGACAGGTTCGCGAACTGGATCTGTTCGATCACGTTGCCCCGCGCGTCGCACAGCTGGGTCTTGAGCGGCATGGTGGTGGCCTCGTCGATCCAGAGGCGATAGCCGTAGCGGAACCCATCCTTCGGCAGCACCGCGATGACCCGCGTGTCGCGGCCCATCAGCCGCGCGCGCTCGACGTGCTTGAGGTCATAGAAGCCCTCGGTCGATTCGTCGAAGCGCGGCAGGTTGCCGAGCAGCGTCGTCTCCTGCGGCCGACGCTCGACCAGCACGGTGCGCTTGTCGGGCAGGTAGCAGGCGAGCTCCGTGCCGGTCCGCACGAATTCCCGCCCCGACCCGTCGAGCGACACGAGGCGCTCCATGACGCTGCCGTCCCGGACGCGGTGGATGATCCGCATGGTCTCGACGCGTCCGCCATGCACGTGGAAGAACACGCCGTCGTAGTTGCGCGTGGTGAGCGCCTCGTTCATGCGCGCGAGCCACGCCTTCGCATCGTCGGCGGCGACGGCGTTCGCCGCCGCACCGGACGCGAGCAGCGCGAACAGCAGCCAGCGATACCGCAACCTAACGCTCATCGGCCACGGCCGCATCGGCTGGCGCGGCGACCGGCGCACCGTCGTCCTGCTCGGTCGCGACGAGCGCCGACAGCAGGTTGCGCCGCGACAGCGGCATCGATACCTCGCTGTGCGCCACGACATAATTGGCGAGCTGCGCGGGCGGCACGAAGTTCACCGGCTCGCTCGCGACCGGCACCACGTAACTCTCGGGTTCCGTCGTGGCCGAGGGGCCCAGCACCACCGTGGTCGCCGGGCTCGCGGCGCTCGCGACCAGCGCCGCGGGCGGCGCGCCCGGCAGCTGTGCGTCGCGGCCGCGCAAGCCGATCACCGCCACGCCCGCCACGACCGCCGCGGCCGCCGCGGCCGCGAGGCCCGCCACCGGGCGCAGCCAGCGCCTGCCGCGCGCCGCCACCGGCGCCGCGCCGGGGACATCGCCCTGATACCCTGCTTCCGCCGAGACCGCGAGCCGCACCCGCGCGGCAACGTCCATGTCCAGCCGCACGCCCGACTCGCGACGCATCGCGGCACCGATCACGGCATAGCGCGCCCACTGGGCGTGCAACTCGGCGTCACGCGTCAGGCGCCGCGCGACGAGCTCGCATTCACCGCCCGCCAGCTCGCCGTCGAACATTGCCGACAGCTGGCTCGCCCGCTGCTCCTCGTTCATCCGATTTCCTCCGCCCGACCGAGCCCGCCTTCGAACACTTCACGCAGGCGCCGATCGATCGCCTCGCGTGCACGAAAAATCCTCGAACGTACCGTTCCCACCGGACACTCCATCGCGGCCGCGATCTCCTCGTACGACAAGCCCTCGAGTTCGCGCAGCACGATCGCGGTCCGCAAGTCTTCAGGCAGCTGGTCGATCGCGGAGTTCACCGTCTGGCGAATCTCCTCGGTGAGCACCAGGCCCTCGGGGGTGTCCGGATCGCGCAGCCGCGACTGGGCCTCCCAGGACGACTCGCCGTCCTGCAGGTCGAGGTCGTACTCGACGGGACTGCGTTCCCGTGACGCCAGTGCGTTCTTGGCGGTATTGATGGAGATGCGGTACAGCCAGGTGTAGAAAGCGCTGTCGCCGCGAAACTGCGGCAGCGCGCGATAGGCCTTGATGAAGGCCTCCTGGGCAATGTCCTCGGCTTCAGCGGGACTACGAACGTAACGCATTACCAGCTTGACGACTTTGTGCTGGTACTTGAGCACCAGCAGGTCGAACGCAACCTTGTCACCGCGCTGCACGCGCCTGACAAGGGAGAGATCGCTCTCGTCGGCACCAGGGCCTGTCACTATCTGCTGACCATCC
>CAZRLI010000188.1:0-4726 GCA_964600535.1 uncultured Steroidobacteraceae bacterium
GCACAGGCGGGCGCGTCCTGGATCGAAAGCGACGGGTTCGTGCTGCCCGCGGGCCTGCGGCCGACCGCAACCGAGGACGGCGGCCTGCGCAACAACGCGTATCGCAAGGACAGCAAGCTGTCGTTCAAGGTCGGGTTCGCCCCTTCGGCGGACAGCGAGTATGCGATCAGCTACTACCGGCAGGACGGCGAGAAGGGCCAGCCGCCGTCCACGGACCCCGCGCAGGCGCGCTACTGGCGATGGCCGTACTGGGACAAGGAGAGCCTCTATTTCCTCTCGGATACCGCGCTGGGTGCGCGTGAAACGCTGAAACTGCGGCTCTACCTCGATCGTTACGACAACGAAGTCGACTCCTATACGGACGGCAGCTACACGACACTCCGGACGAGTGGCCGGGGCAGCGTCAGCACCGGCCGCAGCATCTATGCGGATCGCACCGATGGAGGCTCGGTCGCGCTCGAGTCGGTGCGTTTCTCGCACCACAGCCTGCGCGTGGTGGGCCACTACAAGACCGATGAACACCGTGAGCGCGATGCGAACGGCGTGCTCGCCACGCATTACGAGGACGAACTGCTGTCGATCGGGGCGGAAGACCGGCTCGAGCTGGGTCCGCGCACGATCCTGTCGCTCGGCGCGGCGCGCCACGAGCTGCGGCCCAGGACCGTCTTCAACGCGGGCAATCCCTATTCGCTGCCGGGCTCCCTCGCCGCCACCGACGCGCAGGCGGGGATCTTCCTTGCGTGGTCGCAGGCCGCGCGCGTGCACCTGACCATCGCCCGCAAGTCGCGGCTGCCGACGCTCAAGGACCGGTATTCCGCCCGCCTCGGCACCTTCATCGAGAACCCGGCGCTCGGCCGGGAAGTTGCCGTCAACTACGAGCTGGGGTTGCGCGCGACTCCCCGGGATGGCACCGAAATCGGCGCCGCTGTCTTCTACAGCGACATCACCGACAAGATCCAGGCGGTCAGGAACGTCCAGGGCAACCTGTCGCAGATGCAGAACATCGGCGAGGTGCGGGCCGCGGGCTTCGAGCTCGAATGGCGCGCCCGGCCGGCGTCGTGGCTCGAATTCGGGGGGGCCTACACTTACCAGGACCTCGACAACCGCAGCGATCCCCTCACGCGCGTGACCGACGTACCGGCGCACAAGCTGACTGCCCACGCGCTGCTGCAACCGCCGATCCCGGTGGAGCTGCTGGTATTTGCCGAGCGCGACAGCAGCCGCTGGGCGTCGGATGTCGCGAGCCTCGATGGCTTCACGATCCTCAACGTGAAGGCGGTCTACCGGCCAGCGCGCGGCGCGAGCCTCGAGCTCGGCGTCGACAACGCCACCGACGAGGCGTACGCGCTCGCCGACGGGTTTCCCGCCGCGGGCCGCTCCTGGTTCGCGACCGCCCGCTTCAGGTTCTGACAGTCCAGCGTAAAGGAGTCCCGGAGATGCATTACTCGCGACGCATGCTGCTGGCGATGGCCACCCTCTCGATCGGCGCCAGCGCCGTCGGTGCCCCCACGGCTGCCGACCACGCGGCGCTGGTGACGACCTCGATCTCGGTGGCGGGCGCCGTGGAGCATGCCCTGGCGCTCGCGGTCGAAGACCTGCGCGCATTCCCGACGCAGAAGGTGAGCGAGGTGCCGCTCGTGTGCCAGTCGGGCGCCAACCTCGGCAAGATCGAGAACTTCAAGGGTGTGCGCCTGCGCGACATCCTCGATCGGGCCAGGGTCGTGGCGCCGGGGCACAACGACGTCAAGAAGATGGTCATCATCGCCACCGCGAGCGACGGCTACAGCGTCGTCTTCTCGTGGAGCGAGATCTTCAACTCGCCGGTCGGCGACGGTGTCTATGTGTTCTTCGAGAAGGACGGCATGCCGCTCGCGGACGACGAGGGGCGGATCGCCATGATCTCGACCCGGGACCTGCGCACCGGTCCACGGCACGTGAAATGGCTCCAGCGCATCGAGGTGCGCAAGATCGTCGACTGAGCGCGGGGGCCGGTCCCGGCCGGGTGACGGCGCCTATCCGGGCACGCCGATGATGACGCTGGATGCCTTGAAGAGCGCCGCGGCCGCGACGCCGGGCTCGAGCCCGAGCGCCGTGCGGCTTTCATTCGTGATGATCGCGGCGACGGCGGTGCCGCCGGGCAGCTCGATGCGCACCTCGGAATTCACGGCGCCCGGCAACACGTGCGACACCGTGCCCGCGAGGCAGTTGCGGGCCGAATAGCGCGCGCCGTCCGCGCCCGTCACGATGATGATGGACGAGGACTTGACGAGCGCGTAGGCGTCCATGCCGGGGCGCAGGCCGAGCGTCTCGCGGCTCTCGTGCGTCACGATGGCCACGATCGAGTGGCCCCCCGCGACCTGCAGGCTCACCTCGTCATTGACGCTGCCCCGCACGATCTGCCCGATCCGGCCGAGGAACTGGTTGCGCGCGCTGGTCTTCATGGCAAGGGCCCTCACGAGCAGGTAATCGTCCGCGACACCGCGCGCCTGCGCGTTCAGCTGTTCGAGGAAGCGCCGGTGCTCTTTCTCGATGACATGGAAATTGTCCACGAGGCGCCGGCCGCGTCCGGTGAGCCGCGTGCCACCGCCACCCCGGCCACCGGTGAGCCGCTCGACCAGGGGTTCGCCGGCCAGGCCGTTCATGGCGTCGACGGCGTCCCACGCGGCCTTGTAGCTCATGCCGATGGCCTTTGCGGCCTGCGTGATCGAGCCGCAGGAGGCAATCGCATCGAGCAGCGCGATCTGGCGCGTGCCGCCGAAGTCCTTCGCCCCGACCGCCATCCAGAGCGAGCCGCGCAATTCGAGGAGTCGCTTGCCGCGCACCGTGGGTTGTCCTGCCCCGTGGTCCGTTCCCGGGCGCCGGGTCAGTGCCCCTCGGCCCCGCTGGTCGTGGCGATGAGCCAGGTGAGCGCGATCGCGATGCCGAGCGCGGTCGCCTGCTGCAGGCGCGACCACTGCAGCACCGTCCCGTCCATCGCCGCGACGCCGATGGCGGTGGCCACGAACCAGATGGCGCTCTGCAGCGAGACACCGACGATGCCGACGCCCTGCATGAACCGCACGGCCAGGACATAGAGGGACACACCGGCGACGAAGGCGGCGAGGGAGGTCAGGGCGACGGCCGGATCGAGGCGTCCGCCGGGCCAGGCCCGCGACGCATAGACGAAACCGCGGGCATCGAACAGGCCAGAAGCCAGGGTCAGGGCGAGAACGAGCGCGAGTCCGACGGCTTTGGTCATGATATCCCCTGCTTTTCCGGGTGCAGCATGCCGGATTCTGGATCCCGGCGGCAATCCGCTATAATCCGCGCCCCCCGGGGCAGGGCCGACTGGACGCCAGAGCGAAAGTGGCGGAACTGGTAGACGCGCTGGATTTAGGTTCCAGTGGGGCAACCCGTGAGAGTTCGAGTCTCTCCTTTCGCACCAGAGAACAGGTAGGTCACGATGCAGGTTTCATTGACCGCCACTGGCGGCCTCGAGCGCAAGCTCGAAGTCGCCGTTCCGGCGGAGAAGGTCGCCGCGGAGGTCGATCAGCGGCTGAAGAAACTCGCGCGCACCGCGCGTTTCAACGGCTTCCGCCCCGGCAAGGCGCCGATGGGCGTGGTCCGCCAGCAATACGGCACGCAGGTGCACTCGGAGGTCGTCAACGACCTGCTGCGCTCGTCGTTCGCCGACGCGGTTTCGCAGGAGAAGCTCAAGCCCGCCACCGGGCCGCGGATCCAGCCGATCGCGCTCGACCCCGGTGCCGACCTCAAGTATGTCGCGACGTTCGAGGTGCTGCCCGACATCAAGCTCGCGCCGGTCGATTCGCTCGCGATCGAGCGCGCCACCGCTTCGGTCACCGATGCGGACATCGACGAGATGCTCGAGTCGCTGCGCAAGCAGCGGCCGGTGTACCAGGCGGTCGAACGCGGCGCGAAGACCACGGATCGCGTGCAGATCGATTTCGACGGCCGCATCGGGGGCGAGACATTCCAGGGCGGCGAGGGCCGCGATGTCCCGGTGGTGCTCGGCGGCGGCCAGGTCCTCGCCGAGTTCGAGCAGGCGCTGTCCGGCGCGAAGGCGGGCGACGTGCGCAGCGCCGTGGTGCACTTTCCGGACGACTACCACGGCAGGGACGTGGCCGGGAAGACGGCCGAGTTCACGATTACCGTGAAAGGCGTCGAGGAAATGAGCCTGCCGGCGCTCGATGACGCGTTCGCCGGCGAGTTCGGCGTCAAGGAGGGCGGCGTCGCGAAGTTGCGCGAGGAAGTGCGCGAGAGCATGGAGCGAGAGCTCGCCGATGCAGTCCGCAACCAGCTGCGCGCCCAGGTGATGGATGCGCTCTATCGCGACAACCCGATCGAGGTGCCGCAGGGCCTGGTCGAGGAAGCCGTGCAGGAAATGCAGGTCGACATCGGACGGCGGATGGGTGCCAAGGACGTGAGCCAGCTGCCGCCGCGCGAGCAGTTCCTGGACCCGGCGCGCCGTCGCGTGGCCCTCGGGCTCGTGATCGGCGAGCTGATGCGCGGTGCCGACCTCAAGGTCGACCGCGCGCGCGTGCAACAGCGCCTGTCGGACCTCGCCAACTCCTACCCGAATGCCGACGAGGTCCGCCGCGCCTATTTACAGAATCCGGACGCGATGCGGCAACTCGAGTCGGCGGTGCTCGAGGAGCAGCTGGTCGACTGGATCGTGGGCCGTGCGCGCATCACGGACAAGCCCGCCACCTTCAAGGAACTGACCCGG
>CAZRLI010000189.1:0-4707 GCA_964600535.1 uncultured Steroidobacteraceae bacterium
GATGAAGGGCGCGTTGCCGCCGAGTTCGAGCGAGAGTTTCTTCAGCGTGCCCGCGCTCTGCGCCATCAGCTTCTTGCCGATTTCGGTCGAACCGGTGAACGTCAGCTTGCGCACGCTGCGGTTCGAGGTCATCTCGCCGCCGATCGCCGTCGCGCTGCCGGTGAGGATGCTGAACACGCCGGCGGGCACGCCGGCGCGAGCGGCAAGCTCCGCCATCGCGAGTGCGGAATAGGGCGTCTGCGTCGCGGGCTTGCAGACAAAGGTGCAGCCTGCAGCCAGTGCCGGGCCCGCCTTGCGGGTGATCATCGCCGACGGGAAATTCCACGGCGTGATGGCGGCCACGACCCCGACCGGCTGGCGCAGCACGAGCAGGCGCTTGTCGGGCTGGTGGCCGGGGATCACGTCGCCGTAGATCCGCTTGCCCTCCTCGCCGAACCATTCGAGGAACGACGCCGCGTAGGCGATCTCGCCCTTCGATTCCGCCAGCGGCTTGCCCTGCTCGGCGGTCATCAGGGCCGCGAGGTCGTCCTGGTTCGCGAGCATCAGGTCACTCCAGCGCCGCAGGATGCCGCCGCGATCCTTGGCGGTACGCGCGGCCCAGGCCGGGAACGCGCGCGCGGCCGCCTCGATCGCGCGGCGCGCTTCCGCCGCGCCGGCATTCGGTATGGTGCCGAGCTTTTCGCCCGATGCGGGGTTCGTGACGTCCAGCTTGCTGCCCGAATCGGCGTCGACCCACTGGCCGTCGATAAAGCACTGCTGCCGCAGCAGCGAGGCGTCCTTCAGTTTCATGGCGGGGTCCTCGATGGTCAGCCGACGAACTCGGCAAGGAAAGCGAGCGTGCGCTCGAGCGCGAGTTGCGCGCTCGGTGCGTCATACTGGGGGCGATCGGCGTTGCCGAAGGCGTGATTGGCGGGATAGGTGTGGAACACGCCCGCAGGGTGCGCGGCACGGATCGCTGCGACGGTCGCGGGCGGTATGCTCGCGTCCTGCTCGCCGAAGTGGTAGATGACGGGGCATTTCGGCGATTCGTCGAGATACTTCGGGATGCCGGAGCCGTAGTAGGCAGCGGCCGCGGCCACCGGCAGCCTGCATGCCGCGACGTAGGCGATGGTGCCGCCCCAGCAGAAGCCGACGATGCCGACCTTCCCGGAGCCCTTCACGGCATTGATCGCAGCCCCGACGTCGGCGAGGAACTGCTCCCGGCCGACCTGTTTCATGTAGCCGAGGCCTTCCTGTGTCGTCTCGGCGGTGTAGCCGAGCTCGATGCCGCGGCGCACGCGATCGAAGAGTGCGGGCGCAATGGCGGTGTAGCCCTGCGCGGCGTAATGGTCGGCGACCGCACGGATGCTGCGATTGACGCCGAAGATCTCCTGGACCACGACCACGGCGCCGCGCGGCCGCGACCGCGGGGCCGCGAGATAAGCCTGGAACTCGTGGCCGTCGCGGGCCATCAGCGTGGTGAACTCTCCCATGCCGGCCAAGGATATCGCGCTCAGGGAGCCCGGGCCACGCGCTGGTCGATCGCGCCGAAAATGCTGTTGCCGGTGGCATCGAACATCTCGATGCGCACCCGATCGCCGAAATGCAGGAACGGTGTCTGCGGCTTGCCGTCCGCCAGCAGCTCGAGGGTGCGCTTCTCCGCCAGGCAGCTCGAGCCGCGGCTGCGGTCGTAGTTCGACACCGTGCCCGAGCCGACGATCGCGCCGGCGCCGAGGCGCCGCGTGCGCGCGGCATGCGCGATGAGCTGCGGAAAGCTGAAGGTCATGTCGACACCGGCATCGGGGGCGCCGAACGGCCTGCCATTGACGTGGCTGACGATCGGCAGGTGCACCTTGCCGTCCCGCCAGGCGCCGCCGAGCTCGTCGGGCGTGACCGCGACCGGTGAAAACGCCGTCGCGGGCTTCGATTGATAGAAACCGAAGCCCTTGGCGAGCTCGCCGGGAATGAGGTTGCGCAGCGACCAGTCGTTGACGAGCGCGAGCAGGCGGATGTGTCCCGCGGCAGCCTCCGGTGCCGTTCCCATCGGCACGTCGTCGACGATTACCGCGACCTCGGCTTCGAGATCGATGCCAAACTCCTCGCTCGCGAAAAACGCGTCATCGGTCGGGCCGAGCAGATCGTCGGCACCGCCCTGGTAGACCAGTGGGTCGGTCCAGAACGACGCGGGCATCGCGGCGCCGCGCGCCTTGCGGACGAGTTCCACGTGGTTGACGTACGCGCTGCCGTCGACCCAGTGGTGGGCGCGCGGCAGTGGTGCCGCGCAGCCACGCGGGTCGAAGGCCTGCGACGTCGCCGCGGTGCCTGCCTCGAGCTTGGCGGCGAGCGCGGCGAGGGGCGGCGCGGCACGGGGCCACTCGTCGAGCGCGGCCTGCAGGGTCGGCGCGATGTCCCCGGCCGGCGCGCAGCGCGCGAGGTCACGGCTCACGACGACGAGGCGTCCGTCGCGGCCGCCCTTGAGGCTCGCCAGCTTCATGCCGCCGCGGCGGGACGCTCGAGTATGGCGGTCACGCCCATGCCGCCCGCAGTGCACACCGAGATGAGCCCGCGGCGTGCCTGCGGGTGCTCGGCGAGCATCCTGGCGAGCGTCGCCACGATGCGCGTGCCGGTGGCCGCGAACGGGTGGCCGATCGCGACACTGCCGCCCTTGAGGTTCAGCTTCGCGCGGTCGATGCTGCCGAGCGGCTGCGCGAGCCCGAGCCGCTCGCGGCAGAACTCGGCGGATTCCCACGCGGCGAGCGTGCACAGCACCTGCGCCTCGAAGGCTTCGTGGATCTCATAGAAGTCGAAGTCCTGCAGCGCGAGCCCGGCATCCTGCAGCATTGCGGGCACGGCATAGGCGGGCGCCATCAGCAGCCCTTCGTGGCCGCCGACGTAATCGACCGCCCAGGCCTTGCCGTGGGTGAGCCATGCGAGCACGGGCAGCCCGCGTGCCCTGGCCCATTCCTCCGAGGCGAGCAGCACCGCGGAGGCGCCGTCGGTGAGTGGCGTGCTGTTGCCCGCCGTGAGGGTGCCCGCGGCGCTGCGATCGAACGACGGCTGCAGTTTCGCCAGCTTCTCGAGCGAGGTATCGGCGCGGATGTTGTTGTCGGTCGCGAGCCCTTCGTAGTCGACCACGAGGTCGCCATAGAAGCCCGCCTGCCAGGCTGCCGCGGCCTTCATGTGGCTCTCGTAGGCGAGCTGGTCCTGCGCCGCGCGCGTGATGTGCCAGCGCTTGGCCATCTGCTCGCAGTGCTCCCCCATCGACAGGCCGGTGCGCGGTTCGACCACCGCGGGCATGACGGGCCTGAAGTCGCGCGGGCGCAGCCCGAGCAACGGCGCGATGCGCGCGCCCAGGCTGCGGCCGCGATGGCTTCGCAGCAGCTTCTGCTGGTAGGAGCGCGGGTAGACGATCGGCACGTCGCTCACCGAGTCGACGCCGCCGGCGATGCCCGCATCGATCTGGCCGAGCGCGATCTTCCCGCCAACGAGGAGCGCGGCTTCGAGGCTGGTGCCGCAGGCACGCTGGATGTCCAGTCCCGGCGTCTGGGGATCGAGGCCGCTCGCCAGCACGCACTCGCGCACGAGGTTGAAGTCCTTCGAGTGCTTGATCGTGGCGCCCGCGATCACGTCACCGAGGCGCGCGCCGGCAAGGCCATACTTCGCAACCACGGCGCGCAGCACTGCGCTCAACATGTCCTGGTTGCCGACCGCGGCGTAGGCGCCGTGCGCCCTCGCGAACGGGATGCGCAGGCCGCCGATGACGGCGACACGCCTGATGGCTGATCCGGCGAGCATAGGCCTGTAGAATGCCACGCCCCCTGCCTTCCCGGCCAATGCCCATGCCGCCACGCTCGTCCCGGGCCCGCGCAGATGCCGCCGCAATCGCGCAGCTCGCGGGTCCCCTGCTGGTCAACAACCTCGCCACCGCGGGCATGGTCACCGCCGACACCGTCATGGCGGGCTGGCTGGGTGCGCGCGATCTCGCGGCGGTCGCGGTCGGGGCGAACTATGTGTCGTTCTTCCACCTCGGCGGACTCGGCCTGCTGATGGCCTTGTCGCCGACGGTGGCGCACGCCTACGGCGCGGGCCGCGATGACGAGGTCGGCAGCTACACGCGCAATGCGCTGTGGCTGTCGCTCGCGCTGTCGCTGCTGACCTGCGTCGCGCTGCTGCTCGCCCGGCCCGTGTTGATCGCGATCGCGATCCCGGCCGACGTCGCGGACCTCGCCGCACGCTACGTGCGGGCCGTGGCCTTTGGCGTGCCCGCGATGTTCGCCTTTCTCGCGATGCGTTTCTCGAGCGAAGGGCTCGGCTGGACGCGGCCGATCATGTTCACCGCGGTGCTTGCGTTCGGCGCGAACGTGCTCGGCAACTACCTCTTCATGTACGGCAAGTTCGGCCTGCCGGCGCTCGGTGCGGTGGGCTGCGGCGTGGGCACGGCGCTCGCGAGCTGGTCGGTGTTCGCGTTCATGTGGTTCTACATGCGGCGGCATCGCCGCTATGCGCGCTACGCGCCGCTGCGTCACTTCGAGGCGCCGAGCCGGCTGCGACTGCGCGGGATCCTCGCGCTCGGCCTGCCGATCTGCGGCAGCGTGCTCGCCGAGGGCGGCCTGTTCGCGTCGGCGGGCCTGATGCTCGGCGCCTTCGGCCCGACCGTGCTCGCGGCGCATGCCATCGCGATCAACTACGGAGCGCTGATGTTCATGATCCCGCTGTCGCTGCACTCGG
>CAZRLI010000190.1:0-4677 GCA_964600535.1 uncultured Steroidobacteraceae bacterium
CGGCTATCGACGGCGTGATGGGCGGCAATTGGCATCGCTTTTTTGAGATCAGTTTCGGCCCCGCTGAGATGCCACAAACACTATCGAGGCGCGCTGTCGGTTGACGGCGGCCCCATGACACAACGTTCAGGGAGGAACGACATGGCAGATATTTCGATGGAGGGAGGACGCAGCGCCTTGCAGCGGATCAACAGACCGCTGTTCGCGCTGTCGGGTGGGTTTATCCTGCTATTTTGCCTATACGCGCTGGTGGACCTTGACAGGCTTTCGGCGGCGGTTGACTGGGGCTTTGCCGTTTCGGCCAAGTACTTCGGCCTTTACTGGCAGATCCTGATGCTGGCCACATTCTTGATCAGCCTTGTCCTTTGCGTGCTGCCTGGCGGCCGCGCGCGCCTTGGCGGGCTGTCGATGCCCGAGTTCAAGACCTTCAACTGGGCGTCGATGATCATGTGCACGCTGCTGGCCGGTGGCGGCGTGTTCTGGGCCGCAGGGGAGCCGATCGCGCATTTCCTGTCCACCCCGCCGCTGTTCGGCGAGGCGCCGACCGACCTTCAGGCCCGCGCCAATATTGCAATGGCGCAAAGCTTTCTGCATTGGGGCTTTCTGGCCTGGGCGATCCTCGGTTCGCTTTCGGGCGTCATGCTGATGCATTACCACTATGACAAAGGCCTGCCGCTGGCGCCGCGCACGCTGCTCTATCCCGTATTCGGCGACCGGGCGATCAACGGTCCCATCGGCCTGATTGCGGACGCCACCTGCATCGTCGCCGTGGTTGCGGGCACGGTCGGGCCGATCGGTTTCCTTGGTCTGCAGATGTCTTATGGCATCAATGCCCTGACCGGCATTCCCGATACCTTCGCCACGCAGGCCGTGGTGATCATGGCGCTGGTCGCGGTCTATACGCTGTCGGCCATTTCGGGCCTGGCCAAGGGTATCCAGATGCTGTCCACGCTGAACGTGATCCTGGCGCTCGGCCTTCTGGTCTTCCTTCTGGTATTCGGGCCGACCGCGGCCATGCTGACCAGCTTCTTCGGCGGCATGGGCGTCTACCTTGAGAACTTCTTCCAGATGTCGATGTATCGCGGCGAGGCGGGGATGTTCGGCGAACCCGGCTGGCTGGGCTGGTGGACCGTGTTCTTCTGGGGCTGGTTCATGGGCTATGGTCCGCTGATGGCGATCTTCATCGCCCGGGTCAGCCGTGGCCGGTCGATCCGCCAGATCGTCCTCATGCTGTCAATTGCGGCACCGCTGATCACCAATTTCTGGTTCACCATTATCGGCGGGTCGGGCATCGCCTTCGAAATGGCCTCGCCCGGGGTCATTGCCGGACCGTTCGAGGGCTTCAACCTGCCCGCCGCGCTGCTGGCAATCACCAGCGCCATGCCGGCCGGGTTCATCCTGTCGATCCTGTTTCTGATCCTGACCATGATCTTTGTGGCCACCACCAGCGATTCGATGAGCTATGTGATCTCGGCGGCGATGTCCGAGGGCGAACCCTCAGTTGCGCTGCGCGCCTTCTGGGGGATTGCCATGGGGGTGATGGCGCTAATCCTGATCTCGACCGGGTCGGGCGGCATTGGCAAGCTGCAAAGCTTCATCGTCGTGACGGCAGTTCCGGTATCGATCATCCTGCTGCCATCGCTATGGGACGCGCTGCGAATCACCCTGATGCTGGGCCGCAAGGCCTGAGTCTTCGCCCGGGGGCGCCAGCCCCCGGGCCATACGGAACCGGAGAAGAAGATGAACCGCATGTTGCCCCAACCGACCGGCGATCTGGCCCGGTTCCGCCGTTCGCCAGATCAAGTGATGACGCTTGCTCGCATGGGGGCCGCCCATCCGACGCGGCTTTCGTTCCTGCGCCAGTTGCTGCGCCGAATGGAAAGCGAAGGCTGGCGCTTTGACCGCCCGCTGTGGGACATCAATGCGAAGGGTGTCGGCCGCGCGGTCTATCGCGCCATCGGCCCCGTCCGCACCTACAGCCTGGTGGCCTTTGCCCATGACCTGCCCGACGAGATGCGGTCCGACAGAGTGATTGCCACCGCCTGGGACGCGACCTTTGCCCTGTTCGATGGCAACCCCACGCCCGAGGATATTGCGCGGCTCGAAGCCAATGTTCCCCTGCAGGAGGCGGGCCGGATCACCCCGCACGAGCTGTCGCTCAGCCGCGCCAACCGCTCCGTCCGGCTGTTTGCACATGTGGTTGACCGGCTGGCGCAGGGCGAACAGCCCGACCCGGCCGAGGTCGCCGCCGTCGGCTATCTGATGCGCACCACCGCCGTCTATGGCGCGGGCAAGTTCGGCGCCGCCGACCGTTCGATCATCGCCGACCGGCCGGAAATGGCGGCCCCTTTCCAGGCCGAGATGCTCAGCGTCTGGCTTACCCGCCAGTTCACCACCGACCTTGTTGAACATCTGGCGGCATCGAGGGGCGGCGAGCGCGCGGCGCGGCTGGATCCTGCCACCCGCCGCAGCCTTGGCGTTGGCAATTCCACCGGCCTCGGCATGGCGCCGTTCCTTGTGCGCCATCCGGTTCTCATGAACAACTGGATGCGCGCACGGGAAGAAGCGCTAGCCCGCGTCCGCGCCCTGCCGACAGCCGATGGCGACACCATTCAGTCCCTGAATGCTGCGCTGGCCGAGGCCCGTCGCAACGCCGGACTGTGGCAGTCCGAGCACCCCATCCAGGTTGCAAAGCTGAAGGATCTCGATGCCGATCTGGACCTGATAGCAAGCAAGCTTACGAACTGGCCCCGAACTTCACCTTATCCGTGGGACGATCTTTGGCGCTGGGGCGAGGTCACGCTGACGCTGGAGGGGCAAGAGGCTCTTCTGTCCCTGATGCTGGAACCGCATGGAAAGCTCATCGACGATCTCGGCCCGACCATGTCCGCTGACGAGGCCATTGCAGCGCGCATCGATGGTGCAATGACCGTCGAGACCCTGCGTCGGCTGATCCGCGAGCATTTCCGCTGGGCGCTGGATATCGACTTCCGTGATTCCGCGAACGATGCCCGCTTCTGGTATGTGTCTGAGGAAAAGCTCGAACCGCGGTTGGGCGAACGTCACAGCGAAGACGGTGCCGAATTGGAACAACCGCTCTGCATCGCCCGGCTGGTGCAGGAGCTGCACATCGCACTTCAAGGTGAAGACGGTGACACGACCGTCGCCGCCTTCCTGATGCGCCACCCCGGCCAGCGCTATGCTGCTCGGCGGGTGCAGATTGCCGAAGGCCACCCCTTCGCCGAAGTGCGTGACAACCTGATCGGCAAGGACATGCTGCCCATCGACCTGATGCGCTGCAAGCTGGCCTTCTTCGGCGCCAGCCGCTTTGATCCGCGGTCCGACAAATGGGTCCGTATCAGCATGTTCCAGGACATGCCCTATCCCGATGAAATGGCCGGGAGGAGCCGGCAATGTCCTTGACGGAAGCCCATGATCCGACAGCCTCGGCGACGACCTTTCCCGAACATCCCGCGCTGCTGACCCGATTGTCGCGCAACGAAGTGGAAACCCTGTGCTTGAAGGCCGCACGCGGTGCCGGCATGCCATGGGGGCTGGCCGAGGAAGCCGGCTTCGCGGCTGGCTGGTTGGCTGCCCGCAGTATTGATGGTCCGGCGGCCCTGCTGGCCCATCTTGCGGCGCGGCCTGCGGGAGGTGGTGCCCTGACCATCTCTGGCCGGATCTGGGCGGCGCAGGACGGGCGCGCGCTTTGCCCGATCACGGCCGGCGCGTCGCTGGACGACCACGCGGGCCTGCCGGAAGGCGTCTCTGCCGCGCCTGTCATGGTCGGGGCGTTGCGTCATCCGGTGCTTGCCGTTCCACATCTGGCGCGAATCGCCAAGGCGATCAATGCGGCGATCGAAATCGGTTGGAACGGCGAAAAGGCCTATATTTCGGCCGACGGTGAGGTGGATCCGGCACAGCTGACCGCGCTTTCCAAGCTGCAGGAAGCACAGATTGTGCTGGTGACCTGCCGGGCGGAACACAAGATCGCGCCCCCTGCCCCCGACATGTGCCCTCTCTCGGCAGAGACGCTGGCCGGTCTCAACGCGCTGTCAATGCGCACGACAGTTCCGGCATCCGAAACCTCGCGCCGGGGAGCTGGCGCGATGGTCAGCGACAATGACTGAAACCGAAGGAAGAATTATGACATTGACCCGCCTCAATCCCGGCCCCCGCATGAGCGAGGCCGTCACGGTCGGCGACATCGTCTTTCTGGCCGGGCAGGTGCCCGACGATCTGACGGCGGACATAACGACCCAGACCCGGCAGGTTCTGGCGAATGTCGATGCCGTGATGGCAGAACTGGGCGGCAGCAAGGCCGACATCGCGTCGGTCCAGGTCTGGCTGGCCGACATGGCGGATTTCGCTGGGATGAACGCCGTCTGGGACGCCTGGGTCGATCTGGGCAACCCTCCGGCCCGGGCGACAGGTGGCGTTGCTCTGGCGCGTGCAGGTATGCGCGTCGAGATGATCGTCGTCGGGCTCCCGTGCATGCTGCTTGCGGAAGTTGCCGAACCACTCGCGCTTGTCCTGCTTGTAGAGCGCGTAGGCGATGAGGCCGATGACGTCGTCGTCGGCCTCGACGAGGTGCTCATAGACCCGGTTGGGCGGCCGGCGGCGGACCGGCGCGGCGCTCCGCGGCGGGATCGGCGGGGCGGGGGCAATGCGCGGCTC
>CAZRLI010000191.1:0-4656 GCA_964600535.1 uncultured Steroidobacteraceae bacterium
GGACCATGCCCTCCGAGACCCCGAAGCGCATCTTGCGGGGCGCGAGGTTCGCGACGAGCACCACGTGGCGGTCCACAAGTTGCTCTGGCGCGTAGGCACTGCGGATGCCGGAGAACACGGTGCGGGTGTGATCACCCACGTCGAGCTCGAGCTTCAGCAACTTGTCCGAGCCCTCGACCGTGCTGGCGGTGAGCACCTTCGCGACCCGCAGGTCGAGCTTCGCGAAGTCCTGGATCTGGATCGTGGCGGGGGCGTCGGTGGCGGCAGCCGCAGGCGCCGCGGTAGCGGGGGCTGCCACCGCAGCCTTGGCCGGCTTCCTGGCCGCGGCGGGTGCCGCCGCAGCCGGCGCCGGCTCCACCAGCGCCTCGACCGTCGCGCGCTCGAGGCGGGTGGCGAGCGGCTGGTAGGCCTCGATGGGCTTGCCGAGCAGCGGTTCGCGCACCGAGTCCCAGCGCTCGATCGGCGAGCCGAGGAACGCCGCGGCCTTCTCCGCGATCGCGGGCAGCACCGGTGCGAGCCAGGTGATGAGCACGCGGAAGAGGTTCACGCCCTGGGTCGCGATCGCGAGCGCCTCGGCCGCGTGCGCCGGATCCTTCGCGAGCACCCAGGGCTTGTGGTGATCGACGTACTGGTTCGCGCGATCGGCCAGTGCCATGAGCTCGCGCATCGCGGCCGAGTAGTCGCGGCTGTCGTAGAGCCCCGCGATCATTTCCGATTCGGCGAGGAAGGCCTGGTACAGCGCCTCGTCCGGCAGCTTCGGCGCCAGGACCCCGCCGCTGCGGGCGACGAAGCCCGCGCAGCGGCTCGCGATGTTCACGAGCTTGCCGACGATGTCGGAGTTCACGCGCGCGACGAAGTCGGCGAGGTTGAGATCGATGTCGTCGAGGCCGTTGCCGAGCTTCGCGGCGAAGTAATAGCGCAGCGGCTCGGGCGGCAGCCGTTCGAGGTAGCGCTTCGCGGTGATGAACGTGCCGCGCGACTTCGACATCTTCTGCCCGTCGACCGTGAGGAAGCCGTGCACGTGGACCGCCGTGGGCTTGCGGTAGCCCGCGCCATGCAGCACCGCGGGCCAGAAGAGGGTGTGGAAGTAGCTGATGTCCTTGCCGATGAAATGGTAGAGCTCGTGCGGGCTGTCGGGCGCGAGGTACGCATCGAAATCGGTGCCCGTGCGGTCGCAGTAGGCGCGAAAACTCGCGAGATACCCGATCGGCGCATCGAACCACACGTAGAAGTACTTGCCCGGCGCATCGGGAATCTCGATGCCGAAGTAGGGGTGGTCGCGCGAGATGTCCCAGTCCATGAGGCCCGCGTCGAACCACTCGGCAAGCTTCGCGCGCACCTGCGCCTGCAGCGCGCCTTGTTCGAGCCAGCCGCGCAGCATCTCCTCGAAGGCGCCCAGGCGGAAGAATAGGTGCTCGGACTCGCGCCACACGGGGGTGGTACCGGAGATCGCCGAGACGGGGTTCACGAGGTCCGCGGGCGTGTAGGTCGCGCCGCAGTTCTCGCAGGAGTCGCCATACTGGTCGGCCGTGCCGCAGCGGGGGCACTGGCCCTTCACATAGCGGTCCGGCAGGAACATGGCCGCCTGCTCGTCAAAGGCCTGGCGAACGGGGCGGCGGGCAATGTAGCCCGCATCGCGCAGCCGCTCGTACATCGCGCGGACGATGCGGCGGTTCTCCTCCGAATGCGTGCTGTGGAACTGGTCGTGGTGGATGAGGAAGCCGCGATAGTCCTGCTGGTGCTCCCCGGCCACCCGGCCGATCAGCGCCTCGGGCGTCAGCCCCTCGTTCTGCGCGCGGATCATGATGGGCGTGCCGTGGGCGTCCTCGGCGCAGACGTAGAGCACGTGGTGTCCGCGCAGGCGCTGGAAGCGCACCCAGATGTCGGTCTGGACGACCTCGATGATGTGACCCAGGTGCAGTGGCCCGTTCGCGTAGGGAAGGGCGCTGGTGACGAGAAGACGGCGCATCCCCTTAATTCTACAGGGTGTGAGGGCGGAAGGGCGGACCTCTCAGGAGAGCTTGAGGGCGGCGAACAGCAGCCCGACAGTGACAACCTGGAGCGAGCCCAGGCGGACGATCAGCGAACTTCGAAGCAGCTCCATATCCTTCTCGAGCGACAGCCTGACGGTTTCCATCCGCTGTTCGAGCAGGCGAAGATCACTTTTTGTCGCCAGCGTGGTTCCCATGTCGCGCTCCATGGCCTCCACCACCGCCCGGGCCTTATCGGTCGGGACGTTGATGCTTACGAGCGCATCATACAAGGTATAGAGATAGTCCATGCGGGCTGCCACCGTGTGGCCACGATAGCGCCCGCAGCGCGCAGATCGGCAGCCACAAATCGGCTGCGTTCATGCACTTTCTGAAGCTCGCGGTAGGCGACAAGGAAGGGCGTGTATCCGACAGAATCTGATAGCTTTAGCCTGAGACTCAAACGGGGGGAGACTTGGCCGCAAGGGGCGAACCACCATTTGTGCGCCGGATCAGTTCATGACGCCACAATTTCACCGCTGGTCATCGAGTAACTACATCCTGCGCAAGCATCTGGACGATGTGCCGCTCTGGCGCGGCGATCACGTTGAGGTGCGCCAACTGGTCGACGACTTTGCGCGGTATCTTTATTTGCCTCGCGTCGCTGGGCCAGAGGTAGTCGTGGATTCCGCCCGCAATGGCGTGAACTTGCTGACATGGGAGACCGAGACCTTCGCTGTGGCCGAAGGTTACGACTCAGCCAAGAGCCGCTATCGCGCGTTGCAGGCCGGCAAGATGGTTCCAATCAACGCCGACAGCGCCGGTTTGCTCGTGAAGCCTGACACCGCGCGCAAGCAGTTCGATGCCGAGGCTGCGGCGCGCGGGGCTGACGGATCAATTGCGACGACCACGGGCACGCACGCCACACTCGGTGTCTCGCACAGCGCCGCCGGTGGAAATACAGCGGCTGGTACCTCGAAAGTACCGCAATTGCCGCGACGGTTTCACGGAACCGTCCAGCTGGATCCCGCGCGAGTCGGTCGCGATGCCGGCCGAATCGCCGAAGAGGTGATTGCGCATCTGGCTGGTCAGGTTGGTGCGGAAGTGACTGTTTCTCTGGATATCTCCGCAGTATTGCCAGATGGTGCAAGCGAGCAACTCCAGCGCACTGTGACGGAGAATGCGCGGGCGTTGAAGTTCCGTCCTGGGGGTGGATTCGAGACTACCTGAGATGGCGTGTCTGTGGGGCAGTTGTGGAACATGCGAGCAAAGTAGATTGCGATGCTAGATGAGCTGCTGGACCTGGCGGCGCGCAACGCCGCCATGAGCCATCTGGAAAGAATCGCCGGCCCGGATCGTATTCTCACGGCGGAGCAGCTGGCGGCCGGGTTCATGTTTCAAGGCGAGCGGATGCCGCTCATCAATCCGCAACGCGGCATTTTCAAGCCGCGGCAACTTCGCCATCTGCTTTCCATCCGTACAGTGTTTCCGAAGCCAGGCGCCAAGGTCTGGTATGACGATCAGCGTGCTGTCCATGGACAAATCTTCGAGAGCGACACCACAGTCGAGTACGCGTTCATGGGTCAGGATCCGCTGGCTGCTGACAACCGCTGGCTACGCGAGGCAATGGATGCGCGCGTCACCGTGATCTATCTGGTGGGTGTGGCGCCAGGCAAGTACATTTTCTTTGGCACGCGCATAACAGGGTGGGACGGCGCAACGCGGAAAGCGCAGGTCAGCTTTGCATCTTTGTCCGCGGATGCCACGGCTACCTCGGATCCAGTAGTGGAACGCCGCTACGCGATTCGAATCGCCAAGCAGCGCCTGCATCAGGCAACGTTCCGGGAAGCGGTCATCGGCGCCTATGGAGGGCGCTGTGCCGTATCGGGTCTTCCTGAACCGATGTTGTTGGATGCCGCGCACATCATTTCAGACGGAAACGAGAGGCTGGGCCAGCCGGTGGTTCCCAATGGGATCCCGATGTCCAAGATCCACCACGCCGCATTTGACGCGCACTTGATCGGCATCGATCCCGACTATCGTTTGCACGTGGCATCGCGACTGCTCGATCAGCAGGACGGTCCTTTGCTTGAGGGACTCAAGCAGTTGGATGGTCGTTCGATCCGGCTTCCGCACCGCCAGCGCGACTGCCCCGACAAGGAACGGCTCGCACAACGGTTTCATGACTTCAGGGAACGGCTCTAGCTTGAGCACCTCCAGAAGATCACGTACTGTCTGATCGGCAAGGGGGCGAAGCCCGAAATGGCGCCCTGCTTCGGATTCGGGTAACGATTGGCGAGTGCCTTGCAGCAGCAATCCGTTCCGAATAAGGCCAACTTCGACGCCAACGTCGAACGCTACGTCGAGGAATGATCGCCCGGACACCGATATCATCGTGACACAGCGGTGACTGATGATCCCGCCCAAGCTGTGCGGGTGCGGGGCGCTACTCCCCTTTGCGCTCCTCGAACTTCGCCTTGTTGATCGCCTTCTTGTAAGCCTCGCTGCCCTTGATCTGCCGCTCCCTGAGCAGCTGCTCGATCGCGCTGTCCATGGTGCGCATGCCGGACTGGGCGCCCGACTGCATCACCGTCTCGAGCTGGTCGAGCTTGCCCTGGCGGATGAGGTTCGAGACCGCCGCGGTATTGACCAGGATTTCGAGTGCCGCGACGCGGCCCTGCTTGTC
>CAZRLI010000192.1:0-4651 GCA_964600535.1 uncultured Steroidobacteraceae bacterium
GCGGGCGGTTCTCGAGCTGTTCGCCGAGCACCGTGCCTTCGCTCGCGGCGCGCGGGGCACCGCCGAGGGCGATGCGATTCGCCCGTACGGTGACTTCCTCGAGGTCCGCGCCGGTGACGCCGCCGGCCTGTGCGGCACCTTGGCCCAGCGCGATCGCGACCGCCGCCGCGGCGCCTGCGGCAGCGAAGCGATTGCAGCGGCTCATGAAAGCTGTTCCGCGCCGCTGAAATCGCGTACCCGCCGGCGCGCCGCGGCCCGTCCCCACAGGAAGCCGGCGAGCACGATGGCCACGACCAGCGCACCGAAGGCGAGCTCCTTGCCGTCGGCCCAGGAGTCGATGCGCGGCAGCAGCAGCTTCGCGGCGCTGAAGGCCGCAACCAGCAGGCTCACCGAGCCCACGGCGAGGCTCATGACGCGCGAGGCGATGCGGGCGGTCTCGTCGGCACGGACGATCAGGCGGGAAATCCACAGGCCGTTGACGCCGTCGGTCACCAGCATGCCGGACACGAACAACAGGCCGAGGGTGAGCGCGTACAAGGCCCCGCCGAACTGCCCCGCGGCGAGCGCGAAGAACGCGGCCTGGCTGATCGTGTCGAACGAGAGCGCGAAGAGTGCGCCCACCAGCGCGACGACGAACGGGTTCCTTGCGCGACCGAGCGCGCCGAGATAGCGCCCCTTGAAGCCCACCGGCGCGACGATCTCGCCGGGTGCCGCGCGCCAGACCGCGCGCAGGTTCAGTACGCCGAGCAGCGTCAGGAAGAAAATCGAGATCGTGACGCCGGTGGCCTCGAGCCAGGCCGGCGTCTGCCAGCGCGCAACCGCCGTGCTGACGCCGAGCGCAATGGCGACGACCACGGCGCCGTGGCCGAGCGAGAACAGCGCGCCGCAATAGCGGGCGAAACCGCGCCCGGCGCGCGTGTTGACGCGCGTCAGTCCGTCGATCGTGGCGAGATGGTCGGCGTCGAAGCCGTGCTTGAGGCCGAGCAGGAAGGCGAGGGCGGCGAGGCCGCCGAACGATGCGGGCAGGTGTTCCATGCCCGGTCGAGTATGACGATCCCGCAAATCGTCATACAAGGCCCTTGCGGTCAGTACCTAGGTTTCAGGTGGCGGTGGCCGTGCCCGCCGTGCGCGTGATGGTCGGCCTGTTCGACTGCGACGAGGTTGAGGCTGCCGTGTCGCACGCCGGGCTCGGCGGTGAGGCCTGCGGCGAGCGCGCGCACCGCCGCCACCGGGCCCTGCAGGACGGCGCTCTCGAGGCAGTTCTCATGGTCGAGGTGCACGTGCATCGTTGCGACCACGAGGTCGTGGCGGGCGTGCTGGCGCTCGGCCAGTCGCTCGGCGAGGTCGCGCTCGTGGTGGTTGTAGACATAGGACAGGCTCGCGACGCAATGGCCGCGCGGCGCGTGCTCCTGCGCCTCGCGATCGAGCCGCTGGCGGATGAGGTCGCGCATGGCCTCGCTGCGGTTCCCGTAGCCGCGCCGTGCGATCAGCTTGTCGAAGGCCGCGGCGAGATCGTCGTCGAGGGAAATGGTGAGGCGTTGCATGGCGCGAGTTTATTGCATACTGCGGGCCCATGCGCGCCGCCGCCCTCTGCGCCATCGCCATGCTGCTTGCACTCGTGGTGGCGCCGCCCGTGCTCGCGGCGAGCGTGCTGCTCGCGGCGCTGCATGACGCGGGACACGTGCTCACCTTTGCCCTGATCGCGGCCATGCTGTGCCTGTTCGTCGAGCCACGAGGCACGGGGCTCGCCACCTTCTTCGCGGTCGTGGCAGCCCTCGCGGTGGGCACCGAGGTGGCGCAGCCGTTTTTCGCGGGTGCGGATACGCTCGAAGTCGCCTCGCCGGGCGACGTCGGCCGCGACCTCCTGGGGGCCGCGATCGGCGCGCTCGCGTGGAGCGCGGTCCGTCGTCGCCGGCGCAGGCTGTGGATCCCGGCGGCGGTGCTGCTGGCCGCCGGGCTCGGGCCGCTTGCCTTCACCGGCTGGGCGTACGCACAGCGTGCGATGCATCCGCAGGTCGTCTGGGAGGCCGGTCGCGCCACCTGGCAGGTGTTCCTCGAGGCGCCCATCGAAGGCCGGGTCGAGCGGGGCGGGGGTCGCCTGCGTTTTACCGCGACCGGCGACTCCTACGCGGGCCTCTCGATCATCGAGCCACCGCCCGACTGGCGTGGCTACGACGCCCTGCGCATCGCGCTCGCCAATCCCGGCGCCACCCCCATCCGCATCAATGTGCGGATCGACGACCGGCCGCAGGACACGGAATACGAAGAGCGCTTCAACCGCGAGCGCACCGTCCCGGCCGGCACCTCCCTCGCGTGGCGAATCCCGCTGGCCGATATCGAGCGCGGCCCGGCGGGGCGAGCGCTCGACCTGGCCCGCATCGCGCGTGTCGTGGTCTTCCTGTCGCCGGGACAGCGCACGGCGGCGTTCGATCTCGAGGGCCTGCGCCTCGAACACGCGCCCTGATAGGCTACGCGCCCATGGAACAGATCCTCGAACTGCTGGCGCAGCCGGCCGCCTGGGCGGCGCTCACCACCCTCGTCGCGATGGAGGTGGTGCTCGGCATCGACAACCTCATCTTCATCTCGATCCTGACCAACAAGCTCCCGGAACACCAGCGCAGCCGCGCGCGGCGCATCGGCATCGCCCTCGCGCTGGTCCTGCGACTTGCGCTGCTCGGCACCATCGCGATCATCGTGCGGCTCACCACGCCCCTGTTCGAGGCCTTCGGCCACGGCTTCTCCTGGCGCGACCTGATCCTGATCGCGGGTGGCCTGTTCCTCGTGTGGAAGTCGACGACCGAGATCCACCAGAGCGTCGACCCGGACGCGGTGGCGGAGGGTCCGGCCGGCAGCCCGGTCGCGGTGGGCTTCTCGGCCGCCATATTCCAGATCCTGCTGCTCGACCTCGTGTTCTCGCTCGACAGCATCATCACCGCGGTCGGCATGACCGAGCACATCCCGATCATGGTGATCGCGGTGATCGTCGCGGTGCTGGCGATGTTGCTCGCGGCCGACCCGCTCGCGAAGTTCATCCACGACAATCCGACGATCGTGATGCTCGCGCTCGGCTTCCTGCTGATGATCGGCACGACGCTGATCGCGGACGGCTTCGGGGCGCATGTGCCGCGCGGTTATGTCTATGCGGCGATGGCGTTCTCGGCCTTCATCGAGGGCCTCAACATGCTCGCGCGGCGCGCCAAGCGCCGCCGGCGACAGCTGCGGATGGCCGCTCAGTCGCAGGCCCAGAGCAGCAGCTGATTGTTCGCCGGCATCGGGTAATCGGCGACGAGGACGAGGCCTCGCGCGCGGGCGAGCGCGTCGACCGCCTCGAAGTCGCGAATGCCGCTCGCGGGGTCGCGCGCCTTCAGTGAGGCGTCGAAGTCCGCATTGCTCTGCGTCGTGAAGGCGCCGCGATACCGGAAGGGTCCGTAGACGGCGAGCAGGCGGCGCGGCCGCGCGCCGCCCGGTGCCCGTGCCTCGCGCGCGGCCGGTTCCGCCGCCAGCACCCGCCCGACCCCCGCGAAGAATGCCTCGACCTCGTGCCAGGCCATGATGTGCAGCGTGTTGGCGGAGAACACGGCATCGGCGGCCACCGCCGGCCAGGGATCCATCGTCACGTCGAGCTCGATCGGCAGGGCGGCGTTTGCCGGTCCTTCCCGGCCGATGCGCGCCCGCAGGCCCGGCAACCAGGGCGCGCGGTCGCTCGCCTGCCAGTGCAGGTGCGGCAGGGCGCGCGCCAGGAACACCGCGTGCTGCCCGGTGCCGCTGCCAATCTCGAGCACCCGGCGCGAGCCCGCGAAGGCGGGGCCGATCACCGCGAGGATCGGCTGCTTGTTGCGCTCGCAGGCCGGGGATTCCGCGGTAGGATGCGCGAGGATCCGGGCAGGGGGAGATTCCGATGACATGGCTCGTGGTTGGCTTGGTCGTTTTCCTGGGCGTGCACTCGGTTTCCATTATCGCGCCGGCGGGCCGCGATCGCATGGCGGCGGCACTCGGCGGTGCTGGCTGGCGCGCCGTGTACTCGATCCTCTCGCTTGCGGGCTTCGTGGTGATGATCTGGGGCTACGGCCTCGCCCGGCAGGAGCCCGTCGTCCTCTACCAGCCCCCCGCCTGGGCGCGGCACGCCACGGCCCTCCTGATGCTGCCCGTGTTTCCGCTGCTGTTCGCGGCCTATCTTCCGGGCCGCATCAAGGCGAAGATGAAACACCCGATGCTGGTGGCGGTGAAGCTGTGGGCGTTCGCCCATCTCCTGGCCAACGGCACGCTCGCGGACGTCGTGCTGTTCGGGAGCCTCCTCGCCTGGGCGGTGCTCGATCGCATTTCGTTCAAGGGCCGCACCCAGCGCCCCATTCCCTCGGCGCCCGCCGGACGCTGGAATGATCTCCTCGCGATCGTGCTCGGGCTCGCCGCCTATGTTGTCTTCGCGCTCTACCTGCACCTGCGCTGGATCGGCGTGCCCGTCGGGCCCTGAGCGGGGAGCGCATTGAAGGACTTTCGCGATCTCGGATTGCCCGAGCCACTGCTCGCCGCATTGGCGCAGGTCGGTTACGAATCGCCATCGCCGATCCAGGCCGCCACGATCCCGGTGCTGCTCGGCGGTGGCGACATGGTGGGACAGGCGCAGACCGGCACCGGCAAGACGGCGGCCTTC
>CAZRLI010000193.1:0-4648 GCA_964600535.1 uncultured Steroidobacteraceae bacterium
GGGGCGGATGCCGCGAGCGGGGCGAGGTTCACGCTGCGCTTGCCGCTGGCGACGACCCATGATGGCCCATAGCCGGCAGCACAGGAAGGCAACCGGGAGGCGCGTGCAGTGAATGATGCGACTGTATTCGTCGTCGACGACGACGCCGCGATCCGCGATGCATTGAGCCTGCTGATCTCCTTGCGCGGGCTGCGTGCGCAGGTGTTCGCGTCGGCCGAGCATTTCCTCGAAACCTATCGCAGCGAATGGCGCGGCTGCCTGCTCGCCGACCTGCAGATGCCGGGCATGTCGGGGCTCGAGCTGCAGGCAGAATTGAAGGCGCGTGGCGTGCCATTGCCCGTGGTCGTGCTGACGGCGCACGGCGACGTCGCAACCGCGCGCGCGGCGCTCAAGAACGGCGCGGTCGACTTCCTCGAGAAGCCGGTCGACGACGCCGTACTGATGGATGTGCTCGGCAACGCGATCCGCCTCGACGCCGAGCAACACACGGTCGCGCATGCGCGTGCCGCGGCCGTCGAGCGCCTCGGGCGGCTGACGCCACGCGAGCGCGACGTGCTGCGCCTCCTCGCGCAGGGCAATCAGCTGCGCGAGATCGCGCTGCAGCTCGAGATCAGCCCGCGCACGGTCGAGGTCTACAAGGCGCGGATGATGGAAAAGCTCGGCTGCCGCACGCTCGCCGACGTGGTGCGGGCGGGGAGCGAGTTGGCCGCAGCGGGCGCATAGGCCGCGGCGCGCCGCCGCCAGCTCCCGCTAACCCGCCGGTTCGGTGCGCAGCGCAGCGTCGAAAAGATCCTCGCCGAGGAGGAAATCACCCTCGTCGAGCGGGGCATCGGCGAGCGTCGACGCCAGCATGTCGTGCTGCGCCATGGCCGGCTCCTGTGCCACCGGCACACCGTCCTGCGGCGCGACCGTTTCGGGCCGCTGGGTCCACAGCGCAACCGCCAGCAGTGCTGCCGCGCCGAAGGTCGCAACCGGCACGAGCGTCCACCAGGCCGCACGCTGGCGACGCCGCTGCAACTCATCGAGCGCCGCGTGGCGCGCGCGCGTGAGGCGCGAGCGCACGCGCGCCTCCAGGTGCGCAACGCTCGCTTCGAGCGTGGCCCGCGAACGGCTTTCGAATTCGCTCACGACGTGGCCTCCCCGTCTTCGGCCCCGAGGCGCGCACGCAGCGTGTGCACCGCGCGTGAATAGTGTGTCTTGACGCTGCCTTCCGAGCAGCCCATGGCGGCGGCGGTACCGGCAACGTCGAGCTCCTCGAAATTGCGCAGCAGGAATGCCTGCCGCTGCCGCGCCGGCAACTGCGCGAGCAATTCGCCGAGGAGCGCCATCGACTGCTCCGTCTCGAGCCGCGCCTGTGGTCCCGCCTGGGGGCTCGGCGCATTGGCCGCGGGATCGAGCTCGGCCTCGCCGTCACCGCCATCGCCCGCGCCACCGGCACGCGCCGGCCACCACGCGAAGATGCGCCCGCGCACCGCGCGGCGCCGCTGCAGGTCGCGGATGCGGTTCTCGAGGATGCGGTAGAAGAGCGGCTTCCATTCCGACGCCGGCCGCGCCGAGTACGCCCGCACGAGCTGCAACATGGCGTCCTGCACGGCGTCGAGCGCGTCGTCCTCGTGGCGCAGCGCCAGTTGCGCGATGCGGAACGCCTTGCGCTCGACCGCGACGAAGAACTGATCGAAGGCGGCGCTGCGCGCACGCGTGGTGTCCTGCATGTCGTGGCCGTCGCCTCGGGCAAAGGGCATGCTATAAGCGCGCGGCAACGCCGCCAGTGCGTTCATGTGACAAGATAACGCGCCGGCCTGCGGCACGTTGACACTGGCCCCAAGTACCTGACTGCAAACGGATTTTCATTGGACGACGCCCCCATTGTACGCGTCGCGGTGGACACGCCGCTGCGCAGGACGTTCGATTACCTCGCCGGGGATGCCGCACCGCGGCCCGGGGCGCGCGTCCTCGTGCCCTTCGGCCGGCGCCAGCGCGTCGGCATCGTGCTCGAGTGCGCCGCCGATTCCGGCCTCGAGCGCGCCAGACTGAAGCGCGTCCAGCAGGTCCTCGACCCCCGGCCGGTCTTCGATGACGAACTGCTCGCGCTGCTGCGCTGGGCGGCCGAGTACTACCACCATCCCGTCGGCGAAGTGCTGTTCGCCGCGTTGCCGAAGCTCGCGCGCGAGGGCGCCCGCTCAAGCGCCGTGCGCGACCTGTGGGTCGCGACCGCGGACGGGGCGGCTGCGCACGCGGCGGATGCCCTGCGCCGCGCGCCGCGCCAGCGCGCCGTGCTCGCGGCGATCGTCGAAGCGGGGAGCCTCGACGCCGCAGGGCTCGCGGCCCTGGGCGCCGGTGCCCGCGACGCCGCGCACGCCCTCGTGAAACGCGGCTGGGTCGTGACGCAGGAGGCGCCGGCTGCGGCCGATGCCGGCGGCGACGACGGTGCCGTGCCGCCGGGAGCCGCGGGCGGCCTCGCGCGCGCCTCGCCATTCGTCCTCACGCCAGGGCAGCAGGCCGCGGTCGATGCGATCGAAGCGGCACGGGGCCGCTTCGGCGCCTTCCTGCTCCATGGCATCACCGGCAGCGGCAAGACCGAGGTGTACCTGCGGCTCGTCGAGCAGGTACTTGCGCGGGGCGAGCGCGCACTGGTGCTGGTGCCGGAGATCGGCCTCACGCCACAGCTCGTCGGCCGCTTCGCCGCGCGCTTCGCCGTGCCGATGGCGACGCTGCACTCGGCGCTCAGCGGCACGGCGCGGCTCGCCGCCTGGCGCGACGCGCTGTCGGGCCGCGCACGCATCGTGCTCGGCACGCGCTCGGCGGTGTTCGCGCCGCTCGCGCCGCTCGGGCTGATCGTGATCGACGAGGAACACGATCCGTCATTCAAGCAGCACGAAGGGGGATTCCGTTACTCGGCCCGCGACATCGCGGTGGTGCGCGCACAGCGTGCCGGCGTGCCGATCGTGCTCGGCTCCGCGACGCCTTCGCTCGAAAGCCTGCACAACGCCGCCCTCGGCCGCTACGCGCGCCTGGCGCTGCCGCGCCGGGCGGGCGCCGCGCTGCCGCCGCGGCTGGCACTCGTCGACCTGCGCGCGCAGGCGCTGCGCCACGGCCTCTCGACCTTCGTGGTCGAGGCGATGCGCCGGCACCTCGAGGAAGGGGGCCAGGTGCTCGTGTTCCTCAATCGCCGCGGCTACGCGCCGACGCTGGCCTGCACGGCCTGCGGCTGGATCGCCGGCTGCCGCTCCTGCGACGCGCGCCTCACCGTGTACGCGCGCGCGGCGCGCCTCAAGTGCCACCACTGCGGCGCCGACGCGGCCCTGCCGGCGCGCTGCCCGACCTGCGGGTATGCAGTGCGCGCGGTGGGCCAGGGCACCGAGCGCGTGGAGGAGACCCTGGAGGCGCTGTTTCCGCAGTCGCCGCTCGCCCGGCTCGACCGCGATGTCGTGCGGCGCGACGAGGAGCTGGCGGCCGTGCTCGCGCGCGTCGCGTCGGGCGAGGCGCGGATCCTCGTCGGCACGCAGATGGTGACCAAGGGCCACGACTTCCCGGACGTCACGCTCGCGGTCGTGCTGAACGCCGACCACGGTCTGTTCAGCACGGATTTCCGCGCGGCCGAGCGCCTCGCGCAGACCATCGTGCAGGTGGCCGGCCGCGCGGGGCGCGGGGCGCGGCCCGGCGAGGTGCTGATCCAGACCGAGTATCCCGAGCACCCGCTGCTCGCGAGCCTGCTCGAGCGCGGCTACGACGGGTTCGCCGCGGCAGCGCTCGCTGAGCGGCACGCAGCCGGCTGGCCGCCTTTCGGGCGCCTGGCGGCACTGCGCGCGTCGGCGCCAAGCCTGCACGATGCAGTCGAATTCCTCGGCGAAGCACGCCGCGCGGCGCCGACGGCGCGCGCGGTCCGGCTGCTCGGCCCGGCGCCCGCCGCGATGGCGCGTCGCGCGGACCGCTTCCACGCGCAGCTGCTCGTCGAGAGCGCCGATCGCCCGGCGCTGCACCGCTTCCTCGACGCCTGGCTGGCGCAGGTGGCGGGCCTGCCGGGTGCCCGGCGCGTCCGCTGGGCGCTCGATGTGGATCCGCTCGAACTATTCTGACGGCCGGCCGGATGCCCTGCCGTCGTCCATGCGCTTGCCCTGCGGCATTTCGTCGCGCGTGATCTTGCCGTCCTTGTTGGCGTCGAGCTGGTCGAACCGCCTGAACAGCATCGGCATGCCGGCCTCGGCCTCGCTGCGCGAGATCGCACCATCGCCGTCCTTGTCGGCAGCCTTCCAGTGCTCGACCGCGCGTTCCCGCACCTGGTTGCGCAGGTTCGTGCGCGCGGCGTCCACCTCGTCCTGGGTGATATAGCCGTCCTTGTTCCGGTCGAGCTGGTCGAAGCGCCGGGTGGCGCGCTCGACCGCGGCATCGGTCGCCTCCTGGCGCGACACGCGGCCATCGCCGTCCTTGTCGAAACGCTTGATCAGGGACGCGTCGTTCATCCTGAGGGCATCCCCGTCGGCCTTCTGGTCGTCGGCCAGGGCGACGAGCGGCGCGGCCAGCAGGACAAGGGCCAGGACAGTCGGTTTCATCGAGATTCTCCAGTGTCTGGATTGGGGATAACGCAGCCGGAAGCTGCCGGTTGACCGCCCGGTTCCGCTAAAATGGGCGCTTGAAAACCGAACTCGAA
>CAZRLI010000194.1:0-4645 GCA_964600535.1 uncultured Steroidobacteraceae bacterium
CCTCCTCGCCGCCACCACAGAACATCACATCCTGGTTGCCCCAGCGGATCTGTTCCGCCGCGGCGCCGATGCAGTGCGCGCTGGTGGCGCAGGCCGAGGTGATGGAGTAGCAGACGCCCTTGACGTGGAAGCTGGTGGCGAGGCAGGCAGCCACCGTGCTGCACATGGTGCGCGGCACCCGGGTCGCGCCCACCTTGCGCAGGCCGCGCGCGCGCAGCGTGTCGGCGGCCTCGACGACATTGGCCGGGGAGGCGCCGCCCGATCCGGCGATCAGGCCGGTGCGGGGGTGGCTCACCTGCGCCTCGGTGAGGCCGCTGGCCGCCACCGCGCGCGACATCGCGATCGCGGCGTACGCGGCAGCGTCGCCCATGAAGCGCAGGTCGCGCCGGTCGAGATGGTCCCCGACGACGATCTGCGGGGTGCCCGCGACCTGGCTGCGCAGCCCCGCCACGGCGTAGTCCGGCATCGCGCGGATGCCGGGGCGGCCCTCGGCCAGCGCCGCGGAGACCGTCTCGGGATCGTTGCCGAGGCAGGAAACGATGCCCATGCCCGTGACGACGACGCGACGCATCAGGACAGGCCCGCCCTGCTGAACAGGCCGACGCGCAGCCCCTTGGCGCTGTAGATCGGCTCGCCGTCCGCGCAGAGCACGGCATCGCCCACGATCATCACCAGCTTGCGGTCGATCACCCGCTTGATGTCGATCCGGTACTCCACCTTCTTCACGGTCGGCAGTACCTGTCCCGTAAAGCGTACTTCATCGACGCCGAGTGCACGGCCGAGCCCCTGGTGGCCGCTCCAGGCGAGGTGGAAGCCGATCAGCTGCCACATCGCGTCGAGCCCGAGGCAGCCGGGCATCACCGGGTCGTCGATGAAATGACAGGCGAAGAACCACAGCGAGGGATCGACGTCGAGCTCGGCACGGATCTCGCCGGCGCCGTAGGCGCCGCCCTCATCAGAGATCCAGGTGACCCGATCGACCATGAGCATCGAACCCACCGGCAGCCGCGGCGTGCCCGGGCCGAACAGACGGCCCTCGCCGCACGCAATCAGTTCGTCACGCGTGAAGCTCTGCTGGCGGGCCGGGCGGTTTGCGGCCAGCGCGGTGGTGCTGTGTTCGGGCATGGTTCGATTACAGCCCGCGGGCCGCGCGCTCGCATTGATGTCGATCAAGGAGGGTCGCCCACATGGCCTCGGTGCGTTGCACGACCTCGGGGCTCATGGCGAGCGGCCGACCCCAGCGGCGGCGGGTTTCGCCGGGCCACTTGTTGGTCGCATCGATGCCCATCTTGGAACCGAGGCCGGCGATCGGGCTGGCGAAGTCGAGGTAGTCGATCGGGCTGCGGCGCACCAGCAGCGTGTCGCGCGCCGGATCGACCCGCGTCGCGATGGCCCAGACCACCTCCTGCCAGTTGCGCACGTCGATGTCGTCATCGGTGATGATCACGAACTTGGTGTAGAGGAACTGGCGCAGGCTCGACCAGACGGCCTGCATGACCTGCCGCGCGTGGCCCGGGTAGGCCTTGCGGATGCTCACGACCGCGACGCGATACGAGCAGGCTTCGGGCGGCAGGTGGAAATCGGCGATCTCCGGGTGGCTCCGCTGCAGCATCGGCACGAACATTTCGTTGAGCGACATGGCGAGCACCGAGGGCTCGTCCCAGGGTGAACGTCCCATGTAGCCGCCGTGGTAAAACGCCTGCCTGCGCATCGACAGGCGTTCGACGGTCAGCACCGGGAAGTTCGCCTGGCTGTTGTAGTAGCCGGTGTGGTCGCCGAACGGGCCTTCGGGCGCCTCATCGCCCGGCAGGATGTGGCCCTCCAGCACGATCTCCGCGCTCGCGCAGGCATCGAGGCCGGAGGCGGTGCGATACACGACGCTGCGGCGCCGCCGCAGCAGCCCGGCGAACTGGTACTCCGAGACGTTGTCGGGTATCGGCGCCGTCGCGGCGATCAGCAGCGCGGGATCGACGCCGATTTGCACGACGAGCGGAAACGGTTTGCCGGGGTGGTCGCGCTGCCAGTCGCGGAAATCAAGGGCACCACCGCGATGCGACAGCCAGCGCATGATCAGGCGGTTCCTGCCGATCACCTGCTGGCGATACGGCGCGACGTTCTGGCGCGGCTTGCGCGTGCCGCGAGTCACGACCAGCCCCCAGGTGATGAGCGGCCCTGCGTCCTCGGGCCAGCAGGTCCAGACGGGCAGGCATGAGAGGTCGACCTCGGCGCCACTGTGCACGACATCGTGGTCCGGCGGCCGCGGCACGCTGCGCGGCGAGGCCCGCAGCAGCGGCAGGAAGGCCGGCAGGCGGCCGAGTGCCTCGCGCGGCCGGTCGGGCCAGTGGGGTTCACGCAGGAAGGCGAGCGTCTCGCCGATCTCGCGGAACTCGCTCACGCTCCGGTAGCCGAGCGCGGCCGCGACGCGCCGCTGGGTACCGAACAGGTTGCCGAGCACCGGCAGCGCCGATCCCCGTGGCTGCTCGAACCACAGCGCCGGGCCGCCCGCCTTGAGGCTGCGCTGGCACAGATCGGTCATTTCGAAGCGCGGGTCGACCGGGAAGGGCACGCGCGCGAGGTCGCCCTGGCGCTCGAGGGACTGCACGAAGGCGCGCAGGCTTTCGTGGGTCATCGCCGCGCCCCGCGGCCTCGTGGCAGGTTGACGGAAATCAAGCGGTAGCCGCGTCGCGCGTGGCAAGAATGCCGGCACTTCAAGTCCGGGAGATTCCGATGGCCGATCCAGTTTCGGTGATGCGACGCCTGCTGCGCCACGCACCCGCGCCGCTGCAGGGACGCCTGCTCGAGCGGGCCGTCAACCAGCTGCTGCGCGGCCAGCCGCTGGCCGCACGCCTCGACGAGCTCGCCGGCAAGTGCTTCCGCCTGTGCGTCGACGATGTCCCGCTTGCGCTCAGTTTCGAGGTCGTCGCCGGGGGGCTGCGCCGCACGACCCGGGCGCCGCACGTGACGATCCGCGGGACGTTGCAGGACTTCGTCGATCTCGCGCGCCGCCGCGAGGATCCCGACACGCTCTTCTTCCAGCGGCGCCTGGCGGTCGAAGGTGAGACCGAGACCGGCCTGCACCTGAAGAACCTGCTCGATGGCTGGGAGTACGACCTGCCGGGGCATCTGCGTGCGGTGCTCCCGGGCCCGGTCGCCGGCCTTACCCTGCATGGTCTATCCCTGCTTCGCCGCGCAGGTAGCCGTCACAGTAGCCGCCCGGCAGCGAAGGCGCCGGGAACCTGGCAGCTCCGCCCGTAGCATCGACCGCCGCGCGAAACGCGCGGATCACGGCCGGGAAGTCCCGCGAGTGGGGCGAGAGGCGCAGGCTGTCGACGCCGGCGGCGCGCAGCGCCTCGACGTGTGGCAGCAGGTTCTGCACCGCGGCCGACTGGGTCTGGATGCCGTTCAGCGCGAGGAATGGCTGGTCTTCGCGCGAGAAGAGCGTGATGCCATCGGGATAGTCGCCGCAGGTGAAGCCGCAGTCGTCCTTCGGGCGATTCAGGGAGCGCGCCGTGAAACAGCGCGCGGAGAACGCGAGGGGCAGCCGGCCGTAGGCGAACACCTCGATCTCGAGTCCTGCGGGGCGGGACGCAGCGAGCGTGGCAAGTGTCGCGAGCGGCATTTCGACCGGTGCCACCCAGCGGCGCGCGCCACGGGCCGCGATCAGCGCGAGCGTCGCTTCGTTGTAGATGTTGAGGTGCGGGCCGGCGACGAAGGGCCGACCGGCGCAGTACTGCACCGCCGCCATGTCATTGGCTTCGACGTGGCCGCGCGCGGCTTCGACGATGCGGGCCATCGTCGCGATCTCCGATTCGGCTTCGATGAGCGCGAGCGTCGAGAACACCACTTCCTTGCCCGCATCCGTGAGCGCCTGCGCGACCATCGGCCAGTCCTCCCGCTGCAGCACGCGTCGCTTGCTGCACACGACTTCGCCGAGGTAGACGACATCGACCGCCGCGTCGCAGAGCGTGGCGTAGAAGTCGAGCGCCATGCCACGGTCCCAGAGGTACAGGATCGGCCCGACGGCGAGCTTCATCCGCTGCGTGCTCATTGCCATGGGCGGTGATAGGCGCCGAGCGTGTGGGTGCGGCCCTCGGCGAGTTCGTCGAGGGCGGCGAGCAGGTCGGTGGGTGGTTCCCAGCCCGGCTGCGCACCAGCCGCCGTGCACAGGTCGAGTGCGCGACGCAGCAGGCCGGTCACGCGCGCCACATAGGCCGGCGAGCGCTGGCGACCCTCGACCTTGATGGCCCTGACGCCGGCGGCGACGAGCGCCGGCAGGACGTCGAGCGCGTTGAGGCTGGTCGGTTCCTCGAGCGCATGGAATACCGTGCCGGCCACGCGAAAGCGCCCCTTGCACAGCGTCGGGTAACCGGCTGCCTCGCCCGGCGAGTAACGGTCGATCAGGATGCCATTGAGGCGCGACTGGCGCCCGGCCGGCGTCTCTTCCCAGCGGACCGCGTGGGCGGGGGAACACACGCCCTGCGTGTTGGGCGAGTGTCCGGTGGCGAAGGAGGAAAGCGCGCAGCGGCCCTCGACCATCACGCAAAGGCTGCCGAAACCGAACACCTCGATCTCGACCTCGGTGCGCTCGACCAGCCGCGCGACCTGCGTGATCGACAGCACGCGCGGCAGCACCGCGCGTTGCACG
>CAZRLI010000195.1:0-4636 GCA_964600535.1 uncultured Steroidobacteraceae bacterium
CATCGCGAACATCCTGAAGAAGTCCGAGGGCTTCACGCCCGCGGCGGTCTCGACCACGACGCTGCGCGAGCCGGCGGAGAAGCAGCTCCACGGAGCTGTCTCGACGCTGCGCGAAGGCGTGCAGGGGGCGGTGGCGAGCCGCGACTACGTGGCCGCGCTCACCGCGCTCGCAGGGCTGCGCGGCGCGGTCGATGCATTCTTCGACAGCGTGATGGTCAATGATCCGGACCCCGCACTGCGCACGAACCGCCTGTCGCTGCTCGCCGAACTGCGCGCGCTGTTCAGCGGGGTGGCGGACTTGTCGAAGCTGCCGGGCTGACGCTGGCGGCCGTCTGGCCGAAGAGGATCCTGCGCTGCGCGTCGTCCATCGGGCGTCGCTGGTAAGGCCCGGCCTGCGCGTAGGCGCGCCGGGTCGCCGGCCGGGACTCGATCGCGGTGAGCCAACGCGCCATCGAGGGGAACTGCCCGAGGTCCTGCCGCAGCCGCTCCCAGGAGAGCACCCAGGGATAGGTCGCCATGTCGGCGATCGAGTAGTCCGCCCCCGCGATGAAGGCATGCTGCGCGAGCTGCCGGTCGAGCACGCCGTAGAGGCGATTGACCTCGTTGGCGTAGCGGGCCTGCGCATAGGGAATCTGCTCGGGCGCATAGTTCAGGAAATGGCCGGCCTGGCCCGACATCGGGCCGAGCCCCGCCACCTGCCAGCACAGCCACTCGATCACGGCCTTGCGCCCGCGCAGGTCGGCGGGCAGGAAGCGGCCGGTCTTTTCCGCGAGATAGAGGAGGATCGCGCCCGACTCGAACACGCCGATCGGCTCGCCGCTGTCCGCCGGGGCGTGATCGATGATGGCGGGCATGCGGTTGTTGGGCGAGACAGCGAGGAATTCCGGCTTGAACTGCTCGCCCGCGCCGATGTCCACCGGGACGATCCGGTAGTCGAGCCCGGCCTCCTCGAGGAACAGCGTGATCTTGTGCCCGTTCGGCGTCGGCCAGTAATAGAGTTCGATCATGTGGGAACCCATGATAACCGCCGTTCGCTGCTTCGCATGCGAACGTGCCCATGATCCGCGCACGCTGCTCACCGTCTGCGCGGGTTGCGGCCTGCCGCTGCGCGTCGACTACGACCTCGGCGCGATCCGCCTGCGCCTGCGCGATGTCGCGGGACGCACGGCGAGCCTGTGGCGCTATCGCGAAGTGCTGCCGCTGCCCGCCGGCGGGGCCGTCACGCTCGGCGAGGGCTTCACGCCGCTGCTCGAGGTCGCGCGCAACGTCTGGGTGAAGGACGAGTCCCGCAATCCCACCGGCTCCTTCAAGGCGCGCGGCATGGCGGTCGCCGTGTCGATGGCGAAGCAGCTCGGCGCGCGCGCTCTCTGCGCACCGTCGGCCGGCAACGCCGCCGGAGCGCTGGCGGCATACGGCGCCCGCGCGGGGCTGCCCGTCACCGTTGCGATGCCCGAGGACACACCGCGCGCGTTCTTCGAAGAGTGCCGTCACTACGGCGCCACCGTGCACGCCGTGAAAGGCACGATCTCGGACGCCGGGAAATTCCTTCGCGAACACGGCCCTGCGGGTGCCTTCGACGTCTCGACGCTGCGCGAGCCCTACCGCATCGAAGGCAAGAAGACGATGGCCTACGAACTCGTCGAACAGATGGGGGGCGAAGTGCCTGACGTCGTGTTCTATCCGACGGGCGGCGGCACGGGGCTCATCGGCATGTGGAAGGCTTTCCACGAAATGGCGGCGCTCGGCTGGATCGCCGCAGGGCGCATGCCGCGCTTCGTGTCGGTGCAGGCTGCGGGCTGCGCACCGGTCGTAAAGGGGCTCGAAAGCAGTGCCGCTCGCACCGAGGCCTGGCCGAACCCCGAGACACGCGCCTACGGACTACGTGTGCCCGCACCACTCGGCGGCTTCCTGTGCCTGCGCGCCATCCGCGAGTCGCGCGGCACGGCGGTGGCGGTGCCCGAGGACGCGCTGCTCGGCGCGGCCGCCGCGCTCGCCGCACTCAGCGGCATCGACGTGTGCCCCGAAGGCGGCGCTGCGTGGGCGGCGCTCGCCACGCTGCGCGCACAGGGATTCCTGCGCGAGGAGGACCGGGTGGTCGTGTTCAACACCGGGACCGGCCTCAAGTACCGCTGACGCCGCCCGCCACCCGCGACACCGGCCGATGGCACGTCCGGTTACACTGGGCGCCGCCTATGCAGTGGATCGCCTCGTTCGTCTACACGACCTTCCTCTTTGCCTGGGTGCTGCTGTTCGCGATCTTCTTCAACGTCGCGAGCCTCTTCGTGCCGCTGCGCACCCGCAATGCGCTCGCGCGCTGCTGGGCGAATGTCATCCTCGGTGGCCTGAAGTACATCTGCCGGCTCGACTACCGGGTCGAGGGCCGCGGGAACCTGCCGCCCGGCGGCCATGTCGCGCTGTGGAAGCACTCGTCGTCCTGGGAGACCTTCGCGATGGTGACGGTCTGCCCGCCACAGGTCTGGGTGCTGAAGCGCGAACTGCTGTGGATCCCGTTCGTCGGCTGGGGCATCCGGCAGATGCACTCGATCGCGATCGATCGCGGCAGCGGGCACTCGGCGGTGAAGCAGGTGGTCGAGCAGGGCAAGCGCCGCATCGCCGACGGCATCTGGGTGATGGTGTTTCCCGAAGGCACGCGCATGGCGGCCGGTGAGACGCGCAAGTACGGCGTGAGCGGTGCGCTGCTGGCGCGCGAGGCCGGTTGCCTCGTCGTGCCGATTGCCCATGACGCCGGCTTCTACTGGCCGCGGCGCGGGCTGTTGAAGAAGCGCGGCACGATCACGGTCGTGATCGGCCAGCCGATCGATCCGGCGGGCCGCGATCCGCGCGATGTGAACGAAGAAGCGCAGGCGTGGATCGAGGGGACGATCGCGCGCCTGCAGGCGACGGGCAGCGACGCGCGCCTGCACTGACGCTGTCGACCGGGACTCCCGCTCCGCGCATCGAGGATGCGGGACGCGCCGGCCTCTCCGTTCGGTTCGATGCACACGCCGCTGACCTGCGCGCCCAGGCAATCGCCCGCGCGGCTCACATCACGCGCATGCGTCGCAGCAGCCTGCGCTCCACGTAGGTACGCGAGTCGAGCACGATCCGGTCCTGCGCCTGCTGCAGCTGGTGCAGGCAGAACATCACCAGGATGCAGCAGACCAGTGCGGTCAGCGTCGAATTGAAGGTGACTCCGAGGCCGAGCGTGACACCCGAGATGTCGCCCCCCATCGCGCCCTGGGCTTCCTGCAGCGCCGCGCCGATGCCGCGCACCGTACCCACGAAACCGACGGCCGGGATCGCCCAGGCCGTGAACCGGACCATCGAGAGCTTGACGTCGTAGCTCGAGACCTCGAACTCGCATTCGTCCCTGACCGAGTCGGCGGCATCCTGCACGCTGCGCGTCGCGCCGAAGCGGTTGAGGGCGATGCCCAGCAGCCGCGGCAGGAACATGTCGCGCTCACCGGGCGGCAGGTCATCGATCGGCCGCGAGGCGAGTCGCGCGTCCTCCGGCAATACCACGCGATCGTCACCCAGCTGCAGGAAATCGCGCGCCAGCATGTCGCGGCTGCGACGCACGGCCTGTCCCGGGCGCAGCAACAGCAGGAACGACCAGAGCGTCAGGGTAATCGAGGTCTGCTGTTCGTAGTCCTTCAGGATCACGAAGATCGAGCGCAGCTGGTGAACCGCGTGCTGTACCTTGTCGGCGCTCGTGACGACCACCACCTGCTGCAGGACCGCGGCCGCATGCGGCCGGATCACCAGGGTCCAGACGCTCTGCGTGAGGAGGAAGCACAGGAGCAGGGTGCCGAGGCCGTAGAGCGCATCGTTGGCGCTCCAGCCTTCGTCCGGGCGGTAGGTGGTGGGGCGAGGCTGCTCGATCGAAAGCGGGCGCGAGAGACTCGTGGACATGTGGATCTCCCCAAGGTCGCCGCAATTGGAGTTCCGGCCCCCGGGGGAGTTCCTCCCCCGCGCCCTCAGATGTCGAGGTTGGCGACCGCCAGCGCGTTCTTCTCGATGAACTCGCGCCGCGGCTCCACCTGGTCACCCATCAGCGTGGTGAAGATGTCATCGGAGGCGACCGCGTCCTCGATCCGCACCTGCAGGAGCCGGCGCGAATCGGGATTGATGGTGGTCTCCCAGAGCTGCTCCGGGTTCATCTCGCCGAGGCCCTTGTAGCGCTGGATCGACTGGCCCTTGCGTGCCTCCGCGAACAGCCACCGCATGGCCTCCTTGAACGACGCGACCTCGTGCCGGTCGCTGCCGCGGCTGACGAACGCCCCTTCGCCCACCAGGCCCGCGAGCGTGCGGCCGAGGTCGGCAATCCGCTGGTACTCGGCCGCCTCGAAGAACTCGCGCGGCAGGAACTTGTCGGAGGCCGTGCCGTGCTCGACCTTGTGGATGTGGACGCGCGCGCCGTGGCCGTCCGCGGGCTCGCGCACGCCCACCTCGAAGCTGCGCGTGCCGTCGTGCAGCGCATTCAGCCGCTCGCCGAGGTCACGGGCCCAGCCGCGCAGCCAATCGAGCCGGGTGAAGGCCTGCGCCGTCACTTCGGGTACGTAGATGAGCTGTTCCAGCAGCCGCTCGTCGTAGCGCTTCGACCAGCGCTGGATGATCGCCTGCACTTCCATGTACT
>CAZRLI010000196.1:0-4630 GCA_964600535.1 uncultured Steroidobacteraceae bacterium
GCGAGGATCATCGCCTTCATCGCAGCGCGAGTTCCCGGGCGTTCGCGGCGGGCAGCGCCGGCACGATGCGGGCCTCGACCCAGTGCGCGAAGGCCTGCAGCTCGCTGTAGCGCGCGCAGGCGTCGCGCACGTAGTCGAGCGTCAGCGCAAGATCGGCAAGGTAGCCGCGCTTGCCATCGCGGTACCAGAGGCGCGAGAAGATGCCCAGCACCTTCAAGTGGCGCTGCACGCCGGCGAGGTCGAACCAGCGCAGGAATTCGCGCTCGCTCGCGCCTGCCGCGAGTCCCTCGCGCGCGATGCGCCGGCGGTACTCGCGCAGCCATGCCGTCACGCGCGCCCGCGGCCACGCGACGTAGCAGTCCTTCAGCAGCGAGACGAGGTCATAGCCGAGCGGACCCTCGAGCGCATCCTGGAAGTCGATGATGCCGGGATTGTCCTGCGCCACGACCATCAGGTTGCGCGAGTGGTAGTCGCGATGCACGAACACGCGCGGCTGCGCGAGCACCTCCTCGACCAGGAAGTCGAAGGTGCGCACGATCAGGGCAAGCTCCTCGTCGTCGAGCGCGAGGCGCAGGTGGCGCGCGCAGAACCACTCCGGCATCAGGTCGAGCTCGCGCTGCAGGGCGCGGTCGTCGTATGGCGGCAGTTCCCGCGCGGCGTCGCGGCCGCGCACCTGGATGGCCGCCAGCGCACCGAGTGCGTCCCCGTAGAGGCGATCCACGTCCTCGCCGCGCGCGAGGCGGGCGAGATAGGGGGTGCTGCCGAGGTCCTCGAGCAGCACGAAGCCCTGTTCGATGTCGCTCGCATGCACGTGGGGCACGTGCACGCCGGTCTCCTCGAGCAGGCGCGATACCTTGAGGTAGGGCCGGATGTCCTCGTGGCCGGGCGGCGCATCCATCACGATCCACGTGGTGCCGTCGCCGTGCGCGCGGAAGTAGCGGCGAAAGCTCGCGTCGCCGGCCGCCAGGGCGAGCCCGTCGATCGGTCGCCCGAGCCCGCTGCAGAGCCACTCGCGCAGCTGCGCGACACGCGCGTCTATTTCGCTCATCGGCTCATTATAATGACACCGCACATGCCGCCTCCCCGTTGCGATCGATTTGTCGTGCTCGCGCTCGGCGCCCTGCTGCTGCCGGCGGGCGGCCATGGGGCCGAGCCGCAGGCGCCGCTGTGCTTTGGCGCGCTCGAGGACAGCGGCAGGCTGCCGCCATCGGTCGTGCCGGCACGCAGCGCCGCCGACCTGTCGAAGGCACCGGTCGACGTCTCGAGCGACAATGCCGCCCTCGGCGTCAACGGCGACGCCACCCTGTCGGGCAACGTGCAGGTCCGGCAGGGCGATCGCGAGGTCCGGGCCGATCGCGTGCAATACGATGCGCGGGCCGGCCGGCTCGCCGTCGACGGCAATGTCGAGTATCGCGATCCGCTGCTCATCGTGCACGGCCATTCAGGTCGCTATTCGACGACAGGTGGCGCGGAGTTCCAGGGCGCGCAATTCGAGCTGCCCTCGCGCCCCGCGCGCGGCACCGCGCGCTCGATGTCGCTCGATACCGCCGGCAACGCCCGGCTCGACGACGTGACCTTCACCACCTGCCCGCTGACCGACCCGGCATGGCGGCTGCGCGCGGATCGCATCGACCTCGATACCGGGCGCAGGAACGGTACCGGCCGCGGCACGAGCGTCGAGTTCAAGGGCGTGCCGATCTTCTATTCGCCGTGGATTTCCTTTCCGCTCGGCAGCGAGCGCAAGAGCGGCTTCCTGTTTCCGGGCGCGGGCTACTCGACGCGCGGTGGCGCGCAGCTCTCGGTGCCCTGGTACTGGAACATCGCGCCGAACTACGACCTGACCTTCGAGCCGCTGGTGTTCGCACGCCGCGGTGTCGACCTCGCGGGCGACTTCCGCTGGCTCACGCGCCGCACGCGCGGCACGCTCGATGTCTCCTACCTGCCCGGCGACCGCCTCTACGACGGCGACCGCAGCCTCGTGCGGCTCGACAACCGCACCGAGTTGCCGGCGGGCTGGCGCTTCTCGATCAACGCCGCGAACGTGAGCGACTCGCAGTACTTCGAGGATTTCGGCCAGGGACCGGAGGGCACCAGCGTCGCGTTCGTGGAGCGCACTGCCGAGCTGACCTACCGTGATGCCCACTGGCGCCTGCGCGGCGCCTTCCAGGATTTCCAGACCATCGATGTCGACGTGGCCGGCACCGACCGGCCGTATTCGATGCTGCCGCAGCTCTACGCGAGCGCGGATTTCCGCGTCGGCCGCGCGCTGCAGCTGCGCTACGGCTTCGATGTCGAAGTGGTCAACTTCGACCGCAGCGTCGGTGTCACCGGCTGGCGCTACGATGCCGCCCCGCATCTGGGCCTCGACTGGGAGGGCGCGGGCTACTTCCTGCGCCCCGGCATCACCTGGCGCACCACCGCCTACTCGCTCCAGGACACGGCGCCAGGCGCGGACGATTCACCGCACCGCAGCGTGCCGACCGCCAGCCTCGACGCGGGCCTGATCTTCGAGGGCGCCATGGGCTCGCGCGGGCAGCGGCGCCTCACCCTCGAACCGCGGGCACTCTACGTCCGTACGCCCTACCGCAACCAGGACGACCTGCCGGTGTTCGATACGGCGGTGCCCGACCTCAACCTCGTGCAGCTCTTTCGCACCAACCGCTATGTCGGCGGCGACCGCGTCGGCGACGCGGACCAGGCGAGCTTCGGCCTCACCAGCCGCATCCTCGATGCGCAGAGCGGGCGACAGCTGCTCGCGGCGACGATTGGCCAGACAGTGTACTTCGACGCCCCGCGCGTGGCGCTGCCGGGCGAGGCGATCGCGGACCGCAACTCGTCCGACCTGATCGCCCAGCTGGCGCTCACCGCGCTGCGTGACTGGACGGCCGATGTCGGGGTGCAGTGGAACCCGGAGGCTTCCGAGCGCGAGCGCATGCAGGTGCAGCTGCAGTACCGGCCCGCGGATGCGAGCGTCGTCAACCTCGGCTACCGGTACCAGCGGGACCGCATCGACCAGGCGGACGCGTCGTTCGCGTGGCCCGTGGCGGATCGCTGGAGCCTCTTCGGCCGCTATGTCTATTCGCTGCACGACGATGAGACCCTCGACCAGTTCGCGGGCTTCGAGTACCGCTCCTGCTGCTGGCGCCTGCGGGCGGTGGGCCGGCGCTTCGTCAGCAGCCGCACCGGCGAGCGCGATACCGGCATCTACCTGCAACTGGAACTCAGTGGCCTCGCGAGTGTCGGATCATCGGCCCTGTCTTTCCTCGAGGACGCGATTCGGGGATACTCACCGACCGGCCCAAGCCATTGACGCCCCACGGAAAATCCATGTCACGACCGATCCTCGCGGCGCTGCTCGCGCTGTGTGCCTCCAGTGCCCTCCATGCGCAGACGCGCGAGCTGTCCTCGGGGGGCGAACTGCTCGACCGGGTCGCCGCCATCGTCAATGACGGCGTCGTCCTGAAGAGCGAGCTCGACGAGCAGATGCAGCTCATCAGCTCGCGCCTGCGGCAGCAGGGACTCGATCTGCCCCCGGAGAACGTCCTGCGCCAGCAGGTGCTCGAGCGCCTCGTCACGCAGGAAGTGCAGATGCAGCGCGCGAGCCGCGCCGGGCTCAAGGTGACCGACGAGATGGTGAACGGCGCATTGCAGGATGTCGCACGCAGGAACGGCATTCCGCTCGCGCAGCTGCCGCAGGCGCTCGCGAGCCAGGGCATCGACTACGCGGGCTACCGTGACAACCTGCGCAAGGAGATCACGCTCTCCATGCTGCGCCAGCGCGATGTCGTCGCCCGCATCAACATCTCCCCGCGCGAACTCGACCAGTACCTCGAGCGCCAGAAGAATGCGCCGTCCGAAGCCACCTCCTACAACCTCTCGCACATCCTGATCACGGTGCCACAGGCCGCGACCCCCGAGCAGATCGCTGCCGCGGAGGAGCGCGCCGAGGACGTGCACCGGCGCGCGGTCGCGGGCGAGGATTTCGCCAAGCTCGCGGTCGCCTACTCGAACAGCCAGACGGCGCTCGAGGGCGGCGCGCTCGGCTGGCGCAAGGGCACCGAGCTGCCGACCGTGCTGGCGGACGCGGTGGTGAAGCTCAAGGCGGGGGAAGTGAGCGACATCATCCGCACGCCGAGCGGCTACCACCTCGTGCGCGTCAACGAGGTTCGCAGCGACGACGGCCCGTCGATCGTGCAGCAGGTGCATGCGCGGCACATCCTCATCAAGACCAACGAGCTGCAGGACGATGCCACGGTCGAGCAGCGGCTCACGGCGGTGCGCCAGCGCATCGAGAAGGGCGAAGACTTCGCCGGGCTCGCCTCGACGCTGTCCGAGGACCCGGGCTCCGCCGCGGAAGGCGGCGACCTCGGCTGGACCAACCCCGGCACCTTCGTGCCGGAGTTCGAGGCGCAGCTCGCCTCGCTCAAGGAGGGGGAAATCAGCCAGCCGTTCCACACCCAGTTCGGCTGGCACATCGTGCAACTGCTCGGCCGGCGCGAAATCGACAACAGCGAGGAGATGAAGCGCCAGCGCGCGTTCGTGGCGCTGCGCGAGAGCAAGGCCGAAGAGGAAACCGAGCTGTGGCTGCGTCGCCTGCGCGACGAAGCCTTCGTCGAATACAAGATGTAGC
>CAZRLI010000197.1:0-4618 GCA_964600535.1 uncultured Steroidobacteraceae bacterium
TCGGCTTCATCGCCCAGGGCCTCTTCTCCGCGCGATTCCTCGTGCAATGGATCGCGAGCGAGCGGCGCGGCAAGAGCATCGTGCCGCATGCCTTCTGGTACTTCAGCGTCGCGGGCGGCGCGCTGCTGCTGGCGTATGCGATCCATCGCCGGGATCCGGTCTTCATCGTCGGGCAGGGGGCGGGCCTCGTCGTGTACCTGCGCAACCTGCAGTTGCTGCGCGCGAAGCCGGCTTCCGGCACCGGCTGAGGCACGTGGGAAGCTCGCCGGCCGATCGCGCGTCGCTCCCGTGGCGGGACCTCGCCTGGATCCTGCTCGCGCTGCTCGTGCTGGTGGCGAGCGGCATCGGCTGGCGCGATCCCTGGCCCGCCGACGAACCGCGCTTCGCGGCCGTGGCGCGCGACATGGTCGCGAGCGGCGATTGGTGGTTTCCGCGCGTCGGCGGCGACCTGTACCAGGACAAGCCGCCGCTCTTCATGTGGCTCATCGCGGCGGTGCTGTCGGCCACGGGCTCGCTGCGGCTTGCGTTCCTGCTGCCGTCGCTGCTCGCGGCGGGCGGCACGCTGGTGCTCGCCTACGACCTCGCGCGCCGCCTGGCGGGGCGCGAGGCGGCGCTCGCGGCCGCTGTCACCCTCGCATGCACCCTGCAGTTCGTGATGGTCGCGCGCGGGGCGCAGATCGATGCGACCGTGTGCTTCCTGATCACCCTCGGTGTCTACGGCTTCGCGCGGCACCTGCTGCTCGGGCCCGCGTGGGGCTGGTACTTCGCCGGTGGGGTCGCATCCGGCCTCGGCGTCATTACCAAGGGGGTCGGCTTCCTGCCCCTGCTGATCCTCATCCCCTACGGCGTGCTGCGCCGGCGCGGCTGGCAGGGTCTTGCCCCGATACCGCGCGGCGGCTGGCGCTGGTCGCTCGCGCCGCTCGGCCTGCTGCTCGCGATCGCGGCGTGGCTCGGCCCGATGCTGCTCGCGGTCGAGCACCGGGGCCTGCCCGAGTACGCCGCCTATCGCGACGAGATCCTCTTCCACCAGACCGTGACGCGCTACGCGGCCGCGTGGCATCACGTCAAGGCCTGGTACTACTACTTCGTCGAGGTGATGCCATCGCTCTGGCTGCCGTGGTCGCTGCTCGCGTTCTGGCTGGTGCCGCACTGGCGCCGCGCTTGGCTTGCGCAGGACGCGCGCAGCTGGCTGCTGTTGTCCTGGGTGGCGCTGGTGCTGCTGTTCTTCACCCTGAGTCCCGGCAAGCGCGGCGTCTACGTGCTGCCGGCGGTCCCGGCGCTGGCGGTTGCCGCGGCGGCGGCGCTGCCCGCGATCTTCGCGCGCCGCGCCGTGGGCAGGGCCAGCCTCGTGTTGTCGGGCGGGCTGGTGGCGGCGCTGGTGGCGCTCGCGATCGCCGGGGTGTTGCGGGCGCCGAAGCTGCTCGCGCTGCTGGCGGAGGAGGGGCTGCCCGCCGACCTGCCGGTCGCGGTGCCCGCGATCGCGTGTGCCGGCGCATGGCTGCTGGCGTGGCGACGCCCCCTCCTTGCCTGGCCGCTGGTGCTCGGGGCGCTGGCGCTCGCCTTCTCCTGGTCGATCGGGCCGCGCATCGATCCCGTGCGCTCGGGCAGGGCCTTCATGCAAGAGGTACTCGCCGCCGTGCCGAAGGAGCGTCGGCTGGGCCTCGTCGCCTACAAGGAGCAGTTCCTCCTCTATCTCGACCGGCCGGTCGTGAATTTCGGCCACCGCCGCTGGCGGACGGGTGATGACGAGACCTTCGATGCGGCGCGCTGGCTCGCCGCGTCGTCCGATCGCGTGCTGCTAGTTCCCGACGCGCTGCTCACGCCCTGCTTCCGCGGCACGGCGGTGATCCGGCAGGCGGGCCGGTCGGCCGGCGAGCCGTGGTCGCTCGTGTCGGGCCAGCCCGCGAAGGACTGCGTCGCTCGTGGCGATGCGACGCGCGCCATCGAGTACGCGCCGCCGAAATATGTCGCATCGGCAGCCGACGGGACGCGCAATCGCTGAAGCGACAATCGGTTAGCTTGTATTCCTAATTGGCTATGACACAATCCGGCCGTAACTTGCTTCGGTCGCATGCGGGCGAAATGTGCCGCATGTCGTCGGCAGGGGGGTAAGGGTTTGTCAGAATCCGGGTCCGCAGTACTTGGTGTCGTCCGTCGATGCCTGGCGTAACGTCCGACAAGCCTTCCGAATTCACCGCCTCCGATATCCTCGCCCCCGGCGCCTGGAGTGCCCGCGGCGCGCGTCCCGCGCTCGGCCTCGACGTCGCCTGCACCAAGATCGCCGTCGACCTGCAGAACATGCAGCGTGCGACGCTGCTGCCCGTCGTGGCACGCAGCCTCGAGGCATTGCGCGAAGCCACCGCCTGCGACGCCGCCTTCGTGGCCCTGTTCAATGATTCGACGGTGGGCGACGTGCATGTCGCCCGCGGTGCCTTCGCGCAGACGCGCCTCGAGGAACTGCGCGGTACCGCGCTCGACGAACTGCCCTGGCTGCGCGCGCGGCTCGACCACCTGCGCCTGTCGGAACTGCGTGACACCGCCGCGCCGAAGAAGGAGAACCTGGCCGAGGCGCGCCGCTTCGCCGCGCTGAAGGTCGGCTCGACGCTGTTCGTCGCGATCCGGGTGCTGGACCGCCCGGCCGGGATCCTCGGGCTCGCCAACGCGATGGCGCGCGGGCCGTGGGACGTCAACATCCAGCTGTTGCTCAAGCTGCTCGGCACGAGCCTCGCGACCGGCCTCGAACGGGTGCGCCTCGCGGCACGGCTCGAGGACCTCGAGGTGCGCGTCGGCCTGTCGCAGGCCGCGGCGAACGAGGGCATGTGGGACTTCGACGCCGAGACGAATGTCGTCACCTTCTCGGACCGCTGGAAGGAAATGCTCGGTTACAGCGACGACGAGCTCACCGGGCCGACCGACTGGCGCGCGCTCGTGCACCCCGACGACATGTCGCGGGTCCAGGCGGCGATGCGCGAGCATGTCGAAGGGCGCGCGCCGATCTGCGAGAGCATCCACCGCATGCGCCACCGCAGCGGCGAGTGGCGCTGGGTGGTGAGCCGCGCCAAGGCGCACGTCGACCAGACCGGGCGCCTGCTGCGGCTGGTCGGCATGGAAATCGACATCACCGAGCGCAAGCTGTACGAGGAAGCCCTCTTTCGCGAGAAGGAGAGCGCGCAGATCACGCTGCAATCGATCGGCGACGGTGTCATCACCTCGGATGCCAACTCGATCATCGACTACATCAACCCGATCGCGGAGGAGCTGACTGGCTGGCGGCTAGAGGACGCGATGGGGCGTTCGGTCGACGACGTGTTCAAGGCCTTCCACGAGGAGACCTGCGAGCCGCTGGAAAACCCCCTGACGATGGCGGTGCGGCGCGTGCGGCCGATCAAGTCGGTACGGCCGATGCTGCTGATTCGCCGCGACGGCAACGAGCTCTACGTCGAAAGCACCGCGGCGCCGATCCGCGACGGAGCCGGTAACGTCTGCGGCGGCGTGCTCGTGTTCCACGACGTGTCGGAGTCGCGCGAGCTGAACCGCCGCCTCTCCTACCACGCAAGCCACGATATCCTCACCGGGCTCGTCAACCGGCGCGAATTCGAGAATCGCCTCGAGCGCGCCCTGAAGAGCGCGCGTGCCCGCGAGGCGTCCTACGCGCTCTGCTTCCTCGACATCGACCAGTTCAAGATCATCAACGACACCTGCGGCCACAGCGCCGGTGACGCGCTGCTCGGCCAGGTGGGCGCGCTGCTGAAGTCCAAGGTGCGCTGGCGCGACACGCTGTCGCGCCTGGGCGGCGACGAGTTCGGCATCCTCCTCGAGAGCTGCTCGCTCGACGAGGCGATGCGCACTGCCGAGACGCTGCGCGAAGCGCTGCGCAACTTCCGCTTCACCTGGGAGGACCGCGTGTTCCGCCTAGGCGCGAGTATCGGCGTCGTGCCGATCACGGCGGACAACGAGGATGTGGCGTCCGTGCTGTCCGCCGCCGACAGCGCCTGCGCGGCCGCGAAGGAAGCGGGCCGCAACCGCGTGCACAGCTTCGCCGAGAACGACATCGAGCTGATGCGGCGCCGGCGCGAGATGCAGTGGGCCGCGCGCATCAACTCCGCGCTCGAGGAAGGGCGCTTCGAGCTCTACCGCATGACGATACAGCCGCTGCAGCCGGCGACCCAGATCCAGGGTGCGCACTACGAGCTGCTGCTGCGCATGCGGGACGAGAACGGCCGGATGGTCTCGCCCGACAATTTCATCGCGGCGGCCGAACGCTACGGCATCACGCCGAACATCGACCGCTGGGTGATCGAGAATGCCTTCCGCTGGCTGGTGTCGGAAGCCGACGAGCGCGAGCGGCTGGCAATGTGCTCGATCAACCTCTCCGGCCAGAGTTTCGGCGACGACAAGTTCCTGCCGTTCGTGATCGACCAGTTCAGCAAGAGCGGCATCGATGCCTCGAAGATCTGCTTCGAGATCACCGAGACGGCGGCGGTGGCCAGCTTCTCGCAGGCCAACCGTTTCATCCAGGCGCTCAAGGAGCTCGGCTGCAAGTTCGCGCTCGATGATTTCGGCACCGGCCTGTCCTCGTTCGGCTACCTGAAGCACTTCCCGGTCGACTTCCTCAAGA
>CAZRLI010000198.1:0-4587 GCA_964600535.1 uncultured Steroidobacteraceae bacterium
ACCTCTATCGCAAGCTGCGCTCGCTCGGCGTCGACTTCCGCGGCATCGCCGACGAATAGGCCGGGCCCGCCCCGATGGATGAGCCCGATGCCGGCGCGCCACAGCCCGGGGCGCCGGTCGCGGTGTTCGTGGCGGACGATCCGCGCGCCTGCGAGGAACGCGCGTTCGTGCTGACCGCCGTCGGCATCCCGTATCTCATCGCGCGTGCGCCCGCCGGCCACGTGTTGCTCGTCGATCCGGGGCACGCGGCGCAGGCGCGCGAGCATCTCGTCCGTTACGCCGCGGAGCGGCACACGCCGTCATCGCCCCCGCAGGCCGCGCCCCCGCCCGGGCATCCGCTCGCGTGGCTAGGCAGCCTTGCCTACGCGCTCGCGCTGCTGGCGGTCGGCATCGCGCTCGGCGGCGGCATCGGTCCGCTCGACGCCTACCCGCGCGGCGTCGCCGACGCGGAACTCATCCGCCAGGGGCAGTGGTGGCGGGCCGTCACCGCGCTCACGCTGCACGTGGATGCGCCGCACCTGGTGGCGAATCTCGCGGCCGGCGCCTGGTTCGGCTATCTCGCGGGTCGCCGGCTGGGGCCGGGGCGGGCGTGGCTGCTGATCGTGTGCGCCGCGTCAATGGCAAACATCATCGAAGCGCTCGCCGGCCCGGTCCCGCACCGCTCCGTCGGTGCCTCGACCGCGGTGTTCGCGGCGCTCGGCCTGCTCGCGGCACACGCATGGCGCGAGCGCTATCCCCTGCGGGCGCGCTGGGCCGTGCGCTGGGCGCCGCTCGTCGGCGGCGTGCTGCTGCTCGGCTGGCTCGGCACGGAGGGCGAGCACACCGACGTGATGGCACACGTGCTCGGCTTCGGTTGCGGCATCCTGGCCGGGCTCGTGGTCGCGAGGGCGGCCGTGGCGCGGGTGCTCGCGCGCGTGCCGCAGCGGCTGGCAGCGGCGCTCGCCATTGCACTGCCTGCGGTTGCCTGGGGGCTCGCGCTGCGCTGAGGCGCCGCGCTCACTGCGCCGTCCAGCCCCCATCGATCGCGATGGCCTGTGCCGTCACGTTGCGCGCGGCGTCGGAGATCAGGTACTCGGTGAGCGCGGCGATCTCGGCCACGGTCACGAAGGCCTTCTTCGGCATCGGCTTCAGCATGATCTCGCTCACCACCCGCTCGGGCGTGATGCCGTGCTCGTGGGCCTGCGCCTCGATCTGCTTCTCGACGAGCGGCGTGCGCACGTACACCGGGCAGATGGTGTTCACGGTGACATCGACGTCGCCGTTCTCGAGCGCGAGCGTCTTCGAGAGGCCGATGAGGCCGTGCTTCGCGGCGATGTAGGCGCTCTTGAAGGGCGAGGCGACCAGCGAGTGGATCGAGCCGATATTGACGATGCGGCCGAAGTTGCGCGCGCGCATGCCGGGGAGGGTGGCGCGCGCCATGTTGGCGGCGCCGGTGAGCATGACGGCGACGAGGAAGGCCCAGCGATCCGCGGGGAACTCCTCGAGGCGCGCGACGTGCTGCAGTCCGGCGTTGTTCACCAGGACATCGATGCGCCCGGCAGCGCGCACGGCGGTTTCCACCGCCGAGGGCTGGGTCACGTCGAGGCCGTAGCCCGAGGCCGCGCCACCGTTGGCGGCGATGGCGTCGACCACCCGCAGGGCGGCCGCGCGGTCGACATCCGTCGCGATGATCGTGTGGCCCGCGGCGGCGAGCAGCGCCGCGAGTTCCGCGCCGATGCCACTGCCTGCGCCGGTGATCAGGATGCGTCGTGAAGCCATGCCCGCACGCTAGCCGAGGCGGCCCCGGGGCGGCCCTGATACTTTAGTATCATTACCGCGCGGCGGCGGGCTGCGCTGAACTTGCGCGATGAAAACCAATCAAGCTGCCAGCCTTGCCATTGCGCTCGCCGCCGCCCTGCTGGCGGGCTGCGCCACCGTCCCGCCTGCACCGCAGGCGGCGTACCACGCCGGGCGCATCGCCCCGCCGATCCGCTACGAACTCGACGGGGCGAGCGACGACCTGCTGACCGCGGGCCTCGGCACCGCCGGGCTCCTCGGGCCCGCGCCCACCTTCGCCGACCCCGGCCATCCCACCGCGCGCGAGCTGCGCCGCCGCGCGATCTACATGAACTACCGCGGCCTCGTCGACCTCGCCGCTGCGCCCGGCGCGGGGCCCGCCGTGCCGGGCATCGAGCTGCTGGTCGGGCTGCGCTCGGCGGCCGGGTCTTCGACGGTGATGCTGCAGGTTCCGCGTGGCTTCGATCCGGCCAGCCCCTGCCTGGTCGCCGTCGCGAGCTCCGGTTCGCGCGGCATCTACGGGGCGCTGCCGACCGCGGGCGGCTGGGGCCTGCGCCACGGCTGCGCCGTCGTGCACACCGACAAGGGCACGGGCAGCGGGGTGTTCGACGTCGCGAGCGGCCAGGGCGTGCGCATCGATGGCACGCTCGCCGCGGCGGGCGATCCGCTGCTGTCATTTGCGCCCGCGGCGACCGCGGTCGCCAGGCTCGCCGCCGAACGGCCGCACGCCGTGCTCTTCCGCCACGCCAGTTCCGGGGTCAACGTCGAGGCGCACTGGGGCGAGTATCTGCTGCAGGCGATCGACGTCGCCTTCGAGCGCCTGAACGCCGAGTATCCGGGCCGCCCGGTGCCGTTCACGCCCGCCAATACGCTGGTGATGGCCGCCGGCATCTCGAACGGTGGCGGTGCCGTGCTGCGCGCCCTGCAGCTCGACACCGCCGGCTGGATCGACGGCGCGGTGGTTTCCGAACCGAACATCCAGGTGCAGGGCACGCAGTGGCCTGGCCACGTGACGCAGCCGCTGTACGACCTCGTGGTCGCGAACCTGCTGCTTGCGCCCTGTGCGATGCTCGCGGACGAGGACCCGACCGCGCCCTTCCTCGCCGCGACCGCGGCCGCCAGACCCGCGCTCGGGCAATGGTGCCGCGAGCTCGCCGCCCGCGGCGAGCTCGGCGCGGGCGCCGCGACACGCACGGCTGACGGGGACATCGACGCGCTCGCCCGCGCGGCGCGCCAGCAACTGCTGGCGCTCGGCATCCTGCCGGAAGCGCTGCGGCTCGAACACGTCAACGTGCACGCCTCGATCTGGAGCGCGATAGCGGTCGCCTACGCCGCCGCCTACGGCCGGATGGCGCCGGACGAGCTGCCGTGCGGCGTGGGCTTCAGCGCCACCGATGCGAGCGGCGCGCCGCGTGCCTTGGCCGGGGACGAGCTCGCGCGCCTGTTCGCCGACAGCAATGGCATCGCCCCGACCGCCGGCATCGACCTCGTGGCGCGCGGCGACGACGGCACGCTGCGGGCGGCGAATTTCGGCAGCATCGAGCTCGCGCTGTGCCTGCGCGGCCTGCGCGATCGAATCGCACCGGGCATCGCCGCGGTGGCTGTCCAGCCGCGTGCCGACGCGCGGCCGCTGATCGTGATCCACGGGCGCGGCGACGGCCTCATCCCGGTGAACCACACGTCCCGGCCGTACTTCGTGGCGAGCATGGCCACCGGTGGGGCGAGCGCCGGCATCCGCTACTATGAAATCGAGCGCGGCCAGCATTTCGATGCCTTCCTGCCGCTGCCCGGGTTCGCCGGGCACTACGTCGCGATGCAGCCGTTCTTCGATGCCTCGATGGACCTGATGGCCGCAAGGCTGCGCAGCGGGGGCGCGTCGCTGCCACCCAGCCAGGTCGTGCGCAAGGAGATCCTGGCGTCCCCGGGCGCGGACGCGATCACGATCGAAGGACAGGCGCTCAGGATCCCCCGGTAGGAAGAAGGCCGCGGCGGTTCTGCCCCGCCGCGGCCCCTGTTCCGGCCCTGCGCCGCCAGCCCCCGCTAGTACTGGTACCTGACGCTGAACGTGACCGTCCGCGGCGGCCCGTAGTAGCCGATCTGGCTGACGTTGGCGAAGGTGCCCGTGGTGCCGAAGTCGTAGCCGGCGGTGCGGTAGGCCTTGTCGGTGACGTTCTTCGCGTCGACCGCCAGCCGCCAGTGCGAATCGGCCGTCAGGTATGACAGGCCCAGGTCGAGCAGGCCGTAGGCCGGCTGGTCCGTGGGGCTCGTGCGCGTGAACGGCGGCGGGGCGATCGAGGTGTCGTCGCGCCACTGATAGCCGATGCGCGCCGTGGCCTTGCCGTTCCCGACATCGAAGCGGTACTGCGCATCGAGCGCGGCCGTCCACTCGGGCGCGTTGATCACCGGGGTCACCGAGGCGAAGTTCACGATCGTGCCCGGGCTCGTGGGGTTCGAGGCGAAGAACTCCTTGAACTCCGCGTCGAGGTAGCCGATCGATGTCGAAAGCGTGAATGCATCGACCGGCTGCCAGACCGATTCGATCTCCACGCCCTGGTTCACCTGCTTGCCGGCGTTCAGCACCGCCGTCGCGTTGGTCGGCACGCCCATCACCGTCACGAACTGCTGGGTCGTGACCTGCACGTCGGTGTATTCGGCATAGAAGACCGTCGCGTTGAAGCGCAGGCGCCCGTCCAGCACCGTGGAACGCAGGCCCAGTTCGTAGTTGTCGACCGATTCGGGCTTGTAGCCGTCGACCGTGCCGGGGAACACCGTGGCGTTGCCGCGCATGTCGAAGCCGCCGCTCTTGAAGCC
>CAZRLI010000199.1:0-4564 GCA_964600535.1 uncultured Steroidobacteraceae bacterium
GGATCTCGCGCACCATGCGCAGCGAGAAGGCCTTGCTGTCGCCGGCCGCGGCGCCTTCCGCCGCGAGCAGGCGGAACTCGCGCCGCACCCGCGCGCGCTGGTAGAGCCAGGCCGCGACGAGGCCGCAGCCCGCGGCGCCGCCGTAGAGCCAGCGCGGATCGAAGGCGCGCGCGCTGAGCACCATGCCCGCCAGGGCCGCGGCACCCGCCACGGCGAGGGAACTGACGATGACGATGCGCCCGGTCATCCGTGCGATGACGGGGCGCGGGTAGTTGGCGGTCCAGACGGCGGCGCGCACCGTGAGGATGCCGGCCCACACCATGCGCGCCGCGAGGATCGAGGCCACCGCGAAGACCAGGCCCCCGCCGGCGCGCGGCGCGAGGCCGATGAGCCCGACGAGCAGCGCAAACAGCGCCTGCAGCCGCACCAGCAACTGCACCCGCGCCCGCCCGTGCGCGATGTTCGCCCACGCGAAGCTCACGACGTTCGCGAAGGCCGGTGCGCCGCTCACCAGTGCCGTCGCGAGATTCACCGCCGCAGGCGCCGCGCTGGCGCGGAATCCCGTCTTCACGAGCACTGCCGCCGTCGCGCCCTCGACCAGTCCGAGCGTGAGTCCGATCAGCGCCCAGGGTGCGATTTCGCGCCTGAACGCGGCTTGCGCGGTCGCGCTCGGCTGGTCGCGCCCGCCCACGCCTCAGCTGCCCGTGTCCGTGAACTGCTTTTCGCGCAGCGTGATCACCAGCACGCCGGCCAGCGTGCAGGCGCCGCCGAGCGCGATGCGCGGGGTGAGCGCGTCCCCGAGCAGCAGCACGCCAAAGACGACCGAGAACACCGGCGAGAGCACGGTCAGCGGCGCAATGCTCGTGACCGGATAGCGCTGCACGAGGAAGAAATAGGCCGTGTGCGCGAAGAGGCTCGACAACACCGCGGTGTAGGCGAGTGCACCCCACCCCAGCCAGCCCGCGCAGGCCAGCGCGGCCCCCTGCCCGCCCTCGACCAGCAACGACAGCGCGAGCAGCAGCGGCCAGCTGATCCAGGCGATCCAGGCCTGCAGTTCGAGCGGGCGCATCCGCGGCAGTCGCTTGATGGCGATCAGGCCGAGCGAACCGATGAAGGCCGAACCGATCACGAAGGCGAGGCTGAGGCGCTGGCTGAACACCGCCGGGTCGAAGCCCATGACGCACACGCCGAGGAATGCGAGCCCGATGCCGGACCAGCGTCGCCAGCGGACGCGCTCACCGAGCAATGCGACCGACAGCAGTGTCGCGAACGGCACGCCGAGCTGGGTGGCGATCGCCACGGAGGAAATATTGTCGGCGCGCGCGAGCCCGATGAAAAGCAGCGCGAAATGCAGGCCGCCCACCAGCAGCGCCACCACGACGATCGCACTGGTCGCCTCACCGTGCCAGCGCAGCCAGGGCAGCAGCAGGAGCGCCAGCAGCCCGAAGCGCAGCGCCGTGAACAGTATCGGCGGCATGTCGCCGACGCCGACCTTGGCGACGACGAGGTTCAGTCCCCAGATGAGCGTGATGCCGAGGAGGAGCAGGAAATGGCGTGGCGCGATCGCGATCATCCGCAGCGGGTGCGGATCAGCCGATACAGCGCGCGCACGCACTGCGCCTCGGCGCCGACCGGCCGCCCGGGACGTTCCCGCGCGTTCCAGGCGTAGAGGTCGATGTGGATCCAGCGCGGGCTGGCCGTCACGAAGCGGCGCAGGAAGAGCGCGCCGATGATCGAGCCGGCGAAGGCATGGGAGGCCACGTTGTTCAGGTCGGCGATCTTGCTGGCGAGATCCTCGTCATAGCCGCCCCAGAGCGGCATCGGCCAGACGGGATCGTGCTCTTCGTCCGCGTGGCGCTGCAGCTCGGCGAGCAGCGCGGCGTCGTTCGAGTACGCGGCAGGCAGCTCGGGCCCGAGCGCCGTGCGCGCGGCGCCCGTCAGGGTCGCCAGGTCGATGAGCAGGTCCGCATCGCCCGCATCGGCTTCGGTGAGCGCATCGGCGAGCACCAGCCGCCCCTCCGCATCGGTGTTGCCCACTTCGACCGTGAGCCCCTTGCGCGAGCGCAGCACATCCCCGGGCCGATAGGCGCAGCCGTCGACCGCGTTCTCGACCGCCGGGACCAGCACGCGCAGCCGGATCGGCGCCTTTGACCGCATCAGGAGGTCCGCGAGCGCGAGCACGCAGGCAGCACCCCCCATGTCCTTCTTCATCAGCAGCATGCCCGCCGACGGCTTGAGGTCGAGCCCCCCGCTGTCGAAGCAGACTCCCTTGCCGACGAGCGTGACCCGGGGTGCGGCCGCTTCGCCCCAGGACAGGTCAATGAGCCGCGGCGCACGGGCGCTGGCGCGCCCGACGGCATGGATCATCGGGTATCCGCTGGCGAGCGCCTCGCCTTCGACGATGTCGATCGTCGCGCCGTGCTGCGACGCAAGCGTGCCGGCTGCCAGCGCGAGTTCCGCGGGCCCGAGGTCATTGGCGGGGGCATTGACGAGATCGCGCGCCAGCGCCATGGCCTGCGCCGCCGCGCGCACAAAGCCGAGGTCCGCGCCTGCAGGTGCCTCGAGCACTGCGTGGCCGGGGGCCGGTCCGCTTCGATAACGGGCATATCGGTAGGCGCCCGTCAGCCAGCCGAGCGCAAGCTGCGTCGCCGCGCGCGCCGGCAGCGGCGTCGCCACGCGCCAGGCCCCGGGAGGCAGCCGTTCGGCGAGCGGCGCGGCATGCCACAGGTTCAGCTGCCCGAGGTCAGCCAGATTGCCGAGGCCGACGAGCGCCCCCTGTGCACGGCCGTCAGGCCCCGGCAGCACCAGCACCCGGTGGCGCTCGCCCGCGAACTGGTTCGCGCGCACCCACTGCGCGGTCGAGGAAGGCTGCTCCCCGAGCCAGCCTTCGATACCGGTTTCAGGCAGCAGCCACAGTGGCAGGGCCCCGGAAGCACTGGCGGGCGGAATGAGGTCGGCGGTCACGGATTGGATGCGATCGGGCGAATGGCGCAGCTTACAGGATTGCCGCGTTGACAAGCACTTCGGCGGTGTGATGTCATCGAACGCATAGTGATGCGCATGGAAGACACGACGACCGGTCCTTCTGCTGCGGCGCCCCGCGCCCGCGCGGCCGTCGTCCTCCTTCCCCTCGCCCTTCTGCTCCTTGCGGACAGCCGGTGCGGGTCGCGCGTATAGCTTAAGACAGGCAAACGAGCGAAGAATCTGAACCCCGCACCGGCAAGGCCGCTGCGGGGTTTTTTCTGTTCCCACCACCCATGCTGGAGTCGAAGTGATGAAGCTGTTCTCGCAAAAGGACGTAGACCGCAAGGCGCTCAAGGGCGCGCGCATCGCCGTGATCGGTTACGGCAGCCAGGGCCGGGCGCACGCGCTCAACCTGAAGGACAGCGGCTTCGACGTCGTCGTCGGCGTGCGTCGCGGCGGCGACGGCTGGAAGAACGCCCGGAAGGACGGCCTCGCGGTCGCCGAGCCCGCCTCCGCGGTCATCGGCGCGGGGCTCGTGGCAATGCTGACACCGGACCTCGCGCAGAAGGCCGTCTACAAGTCGATCGAGAAGAACCTGCAGAAGGGCGCCACCCTGCTCTTTGCGCACGGCTTCAACATCCATTTCAAGCAGGTCCGGCCGCGCAAGGACCTCGATGTCGTGCTGATCGCGCCCAAGGGCCCGGGTGGCCTCGTGCGCCGCCAGTTCCAGCAGGGGCGCGGCGTCCCGTGCCTGATCGCGGTGTTCCAGGACCCGAGCGGCCGCGGTTTCGCCCGGGCACTCGCCTACGCGCACGGCATCGGCGGTACGCGCGGCGGGGTGCTCAAGACCACGTTTGCGGAGGAGACCGAGACGGATCTGTTTGGCGAGCAGGCGGTGCTTTGCGGGGGCGCGACCGAACTGGTCGTCAAGGGATTCGAGACACTGGTGGAAGCCGGTTACCAGCCCGAGGTCGCCTACTACGAATGCCTGCACGAACTGAAGTTGATCGTCGACCTGCTGCATGAAGGCGGCCTCGCCAAGATGCACAAGTTCATCAGCGAAACGGCCAAGTACGGCGACCTGACCCGCGGCCCGCGCATCGTGAACGCGGCGACCAAGAAGGAAATGCGCAAGGTCCTGAAGGAGATCCAGCAGGGCAAGTTCGCACGCCAGTGGATCAGCGAGAACGCCAAGGGGCGCAGGAAGTACGACCGGCTGATGAAGAAGGACCTCACCCACAAGATCGAGAAGGTGGGCGCCGCGCTGCGCGAGCGCATGCCCTGGTTGTCCGAAGAGCGGGCCTGAGGGCCGCGTGGAGCGATCATGAACAGTCCGGATCACGTCCTGATTTTCGACACGACGCTGCGCGACGGCGAGCAATCGCCCGGCTGCAGCATGACCCAGCCCGAGAAGCTCAGGATGGCCCGCGCGCTCGCCGAGCTCGGGGTCGATGTGATCGAAGCGGGCTTTCCCGCCGCCTCGCGAGGCGACTGGGAGTCCGTGAACGCGATCGCGCGCGAGGTGCACGGCCCGGTGATCTGCGCGCTCGCGCGCTGTCACCGTGCCGATATCGAGCTCGCGGCGAAGGCGCTCAAGGAC
>CAZRLI010000200.1:0-4540 GCA_964600535.1 uncultured Steroidobacteraceae bacterium
CAAGCTGGGTTGCACCCCGCAGCACCTTTTCGCGCGCCGCGGACCGAAACAGCACCCGCTTCGCGACCAAGTCACTCCCCTTTCTGGCGCTCAGCGATCGGGGGCCGCCGGGCTCTGCCCCCGCGTCAGCAAGCCATCGATTTCCTCCTCTGCCGCGAGCCAGTCCTCCAGCTCGTGCCCCGACGCGAAGCCGCGATGCTCGGCATGGTAGTACGCGGCCTCCGCAATCATGGCGCACCGCTGTTCCGGTTCCAGAAAAACCGGGGTTGCACCCAGGAGTGTGTTTGTTGCGCCTGGTGCTGCCGCTACGGCTCCCGTGGCCGTCACCGCCATGGGCTGCACAGCCTTGCGTTCGAACTGCTGTGTTTGAGTAGTCATACGTGCCTCCATCGACTTGCGAGCCGGGCCGGCCGACTTGGCCCGTGGCCCGAACGCCGCGGCCAGGTGCCTGTCACTGGACCTTGATCTCAGTCACCTTCTTCTGCTCAGTCCGTGCCTTCGGTATGCGAACCATGAGCACGCCGTCCCGGGATTCCGCCTTGATCCCCGAGCTGTCGACGTTGCGCGGCAGCGAGAAGCTGCGGGAGAACTTCCCGTAGAAGTTTTCCATGCGGTGCAGCTTCTCGCCTTTTTCTTCCTTCTGCTGCTTGCGTTCTCCGCTGACTGTGATCAGGCCGTCATCGAAGGTCACCTGTACGTCCTCCTTCTTCACGGCAGGGAGATCCGCGCGAATCACGTATTCGCCATCGGTTTCGCTGATGTCGACGGACGGTGACCACTCGAGGCGCGACTCGCCATCTGTATCGAGCAGGCGCTGCCAGCGGTCGAACAGACCCGGCATGCGGCCGAAGTAATCCTCCATGGAACGGAAGGGTTCCCAACGAATGATGCTCATGACAATGCCTCCATCGCTGTGTGCCTCAACCAGCATGGGCAAGCTAGACCGCTTCGTTGCTGCGGCATACCCGTTTCATTGCGTAGGTACTATGTGAAACTACTTAGGGTTTCGGTCTGGCGACGGCCACCTTCCAGTACCAGGGCGCGATGGCGGCTCATCGGCGCGCAGCGCGGCTTACGTAGTTGTGCGGAGCAGTTACGCGCAGCTACGAATTGTGAAGCGCAGGTCGGTCATCGATGATCGCCGGAGTAGCTGATTGCCTCGCAGCTGCCCCACCGGAGAAGCAGACATGCGTGCCATTCGCCGAATTCTCGTCGCGATCAAGGACCCTGAGGCCAAGTCCCTGCCTTCGGTCGCGAAGGCGGCACAGCTCGCCAGCGCGCTCGGCGCGCGGATCGAGTTGTTTCACGCTCTGGATGTTCCTCTGTACGTCGATACCTCAGGCAGGGACAGCCTGCGCGACCGGACGAGAGTGCAGAGGGCCCATTGCCTGAAGCAGTTGGAGCAGCTCGCGGTGCAACTGCGCAAGCGCGGTGTCGAGGCCACGGTCGCCGCCGAATGGGACTTCCCCGCGCATGAGGCCATCATCCGGCGCGCGACCCGCGCCGGCGCCGATCTGATCGTCGCCGAATGCCGTGCCAGGCACCGCGCCGCAACCTGGTTGCTGCGTCTGACAGACTGGGAACTGCTGCGACACAGCCCCGTTCCGGTGCTCCTGGTGAAAACCGCGCGCCCCTACCGACGGCCTGTCGTTCTGGCAGCCATCGATCCCGGCCACGCCCATGCCAAGTCCTCGAAACTGGACGACGAAATCCTGGGCATGGGCATGTCCGTTGAGGAGGCCATGCGGGGCAATCTGCATGTCATACATGCCTACCTTCCCAAGGTCATGCCGGCGTCACGCTATCCGACGATCACGCCCGACATCACCACGCGTTGGTTGGCCGAGGTGAAAGAGACTGCAGGCAGGCGCTTCGATCACGCTTTGCGCAAGACGAACGTTCCGCGTACCCAACGTCATCTCGTTGCGGCGCCCCCCCAGACAGCCATCGAAGCCGCCGCGCGCCAGACGCGCAGCGCGATCGTAGTCATGGGAGCCGTCTCCCGATCTGGCCTCGGCAGGATCTTCATCGGCGATACGGCCGAGCGGGTGCTCGACAAACTGTCCTGTGACGTGCTGGTCGTAAGACCGCCGCGATTCGCGACTCGTGTGCCGCCCGCCACTCGAGGCGTGCATCTGGTGGTCCCTCCGCCAGCGTGGCCCATCTGACGTCGTCCACTACGCATTGAGGTCTGACTCATGGATATCGGAAGCATTTGTCGGCACAGTGTCATCACGGTCAAGCGCTTCGACGAGCTCACGGCTGCTGCCCGGCTCATGCGCGAGAAGCACATCGGCTATCTCGTGGTCGTGGAACCCGATCTTGCTACCGAGGGAGAACGCCCCGTCGGTGTGCTCACCGATCGAGATATCGTGATTGCGGTGGTGGCCGGGGGCGCCGATCCGGCGGCACTGCGCGTCGGAGACGTCATGACACAGCAGCCCGTCACCGTGACAGCAGCCGAGTCCATCGGCGCGGCGCTGAAGATCATGCAACGCGTCGGCGTACGCCGCCTGCCGGTAGTCGGTCCGCTCGGTAGTCTCGCAGGGGTCGTCTCGCTCGACGACATCGTCAACCATCTTGCGGATGAGTTGCAAGACGTGGCCGGCCTGATCCATAACCAGCGGCGAATCGAAGATACTCTGAGGTCCTGATTGCCCCTATCCGGGACATTTGCCCCCGAGTGTCGGTGCACAGGTCCCGGTGGAACCCGCGGTCAATGTCGTGCCAATTCTGCCAGCGCAAGGGAAGTGCGTAAGATCAGGGCAGCGGTCCACTGAAGGAAGCCCGGCCCCATGGGTAACTCCGCGAAATCGCCTGTAACGCCCACCCCGCCGGATGTCAGGGCGATTCACGAGCGCATGTTGCAGATCGCGCGCTTCGCGACCATGGGCGAGATTGCCGCGGGCATTGCCCACGAGATCAACCAGCCGCTCACCACCATCGTCAACTATGCCCGCGCCTGCGAGCACTTCCTGGCTGCTGATGCGCCTGAACTCGAAGAGGCGCGGAGCGCGGTGCACGCGATTGGCGCTGAGGCGCTACGCGCGGGCGATATCATCCGTCGTGTACGCAAGCTGGTTGGCCGTCAATCTACCGAACGCGCACTCTGTGACATCAGTGTGCTGATAGAAGAACTGCGGGCGCTGGCAATTGCCGACGCCCGCCTTCACGACGCGCAGGTCCACTTCGAACTCGAGCCCGCTCTGCCGCGGGTATACCTCGATGCCGTCCAGGTTCAGCTTCTGCTGCTGAACCTGCTTCGCAATGCGTTCGAGGCATTCGCGCAGACGCCCGTGGGTTCGCGCGAAGTCGTGATTCGCGCGGCCGCTGGTGCCGATGGCGATGTCGAGATCAGCGTTTCCGACAATGGGATCGGGGTGTCCCCCGGAATCGCCGACACCCTGTTTGACCCGTTCAGCAGTACCAAGGAGGATGGATCGGGGCTGGGCCTTGCGATTAGCCGCGCCATCGCCCGCGCGCACGGCGGCTCGATCGGCTATCGACCGCGGCAACCTGCCGGAACCTGCTTCTGGTTCAGAATTCCCGCCGCTGAAGCGGACATTTCGTGAATGCGCATTCCCCAATGGTCTATGTGGTCGACGATGACGAAGGCGTGCGCGCGAGCCTGCGGAGCCTTCTCAAGTCCGTCGGCATTGCGGCTGTAGCGTTTCCTTCCGCGCAGGAGTTTCTCGCGAGCTACCACGCCTCGCAGGCAGGTTGCCTGCTGCTCGACATTCGCATGCCGGGCATGAACGGGCTCGAGCTGCAGATCGAACTCAACCTGCGGAGCGCGATGATCCCCGTCATCTTCCTCACCGGTCACGGCGATGTGCCGATGGCGGTTGAAGCCATGCAGCACGGCGCATTCGATTTTCTCGAGAAACCCTACCGTGAGCAGGCTCTGCTCGACAGCGTGCAGCGCGCCCTGGCCAAGGATCGCCTGAATCGCGAGGCTCTCGAGAAACATGACCGCAGTCGCGCCGGCTTGAACTCGCTGACCGCGCGTGAACGCGAAGTGCTCGATCTCATGACCCAGGGCAAATCAAGCAGGGCCATAGCTGTGGAGCTAAACCTGAGTCAGCGCACTGTGGAGGCCCATCGTGCTCATGTGATGGACAAGATGGCAGCCGGCTCCATTGCGCAGCTGGTACGTATGGTCATTGACATGGAGGAGTCTGCGTCATGACCCTGTCAAGCGCACAACCCCTGAACAATACGTTCAACCAGAATCCGGCGACTGTGCGGCGTCGTCCGAGCGTTTCTGTACGCTTTCATCCCTGCCCCGCTGCTCGCTGATCGGCTCTCGCGCCATCTGCGTTCCAGCGCCTGAAGGTGCAATCAAAGTCTTTGGAAACCACATCCAGGTCAAGCGTCGCTGCGATGAGGTGCGCCGTTCCGGAGGTGTGAATTGAAGCCACGAAGCCGCCACCCGAAAAGCTACTGGCACGTCACCAGCACACGAATTTTCCGACCCTAAATGGCCGACTGGTCGCCCTGCCCTAACTTGTTGTTTTACAAGGTAACTGGCGGAGAGAGA
>CAZRLI010000201.1:0-4527 GCA_964600535.1 uncultured Steroidobacteraceae bacterium
GCGGCGGCCGGCGACTCGCAGATGAAGGATTCGGAGCGACTCCTGCGGCATCGCCCGCTCGACCTGGTCCAGGTGCACAACCTCCGCGACCTCGCCGTGCAGCTGGCGAGCTTGCGTGCGATGAAGGCGGAGGGCCGGGTGCGCTACATCGGCATCACGCACTACACGGTCGCGGCGCACGCGGATCTCGCGCGCGTGATCGAGCGGGAGAAGCCCGACTTCGTGCAGCTCAACTATTCGGCGCTGACGCGCGAGGCCGGCGACCGGCTGCTGCCACTCGCCGCCGATCACGGCGTGGCGGTGATCGTCAACCGCGCGTTCGAGGACGGCAAGGTCTTTGCGCGCCTGAAGGACGTGCCGCTACCGGCCTGGGCGGCCGATTTCGATGCGACGAGCTGGGCGCAGGTGCTGCTGAAGTACGTGATCGCGCACCCGGCGGTCACCTGTGTGATCCCGGCGACCGGCAAGGTGAGGAACCTGCGCGATAACCTCGCGGGCGGCCGTGGCCGCCTGCCCGATGCCGCGGCCCTCGGCAAGATCGTCGCGGCGGTGAGCGCCTAGCCGGACAGGCCCTCCAAATCGATCGGGTTGCCGCTGGGTCAGCCGATCGGATTGTCGCAATCGCCGATCCTCGTGCCGGAGAGATTGATGGTGACGGTCATGCCTTCGGCGGCAAACCTGATCACCCCCGTGTAGGCACTGTCGCTGGTGAACGTGATCTCCCCGCGCCCGGACATCGCCATCCTGCCCGTGCACTGCGTGTCCCAGGTGACCTTGTCGCCAATGCGCTGGAAGTTCGAGGTCGTGCACGACTGACCGGGCGGCGGCGGGGGCGGCTGGGTCCACTCCTGTTTCGTGCAGAGCGTGCTGGTGTTCGGCGGCGGGCTGTACGGCATGCCCGGCATGATCGTCTGCGACGTGGTTTGCCAGAGCACGCCGGGTGCGTCCGCGCGCGCCGGCGACAAAGTGGCGAGCAGGGCGATTGACGCAGCCGTAAGGTGGCTGCAACCGGAACCTTTCATGCAGTTCCCCCCTTCATGTTGAGGTCCGTTCAACGGGGCGAGCGTGGTATGCGCCCGAAGCGTCGGGCCTGTCAAGCGGCGGAGGCGCCCGATTTCAACGTGAAGAGCGGGTCGCCATAGTGCAGGTAGTCCGCCCAGTCCGGCGACCGTTGCGCGAGCACGGCGTGACGCGCCTCGAGCAAGGCCGTACCGATCGGCTCGCCGCTGATCAGCGCCGCGTAGAACCTGGCGGCGCAGGTTTCGGCCGCCGCATCGCCCACCGGCCAATAGGTGCCGATGAAGTTGGCGATGCCCGCCCGCAACCAGGCCTCGGCGACACTCGCACCGGCCACCAGCGCCGCCTTGCGCGATGCGCGCACCAGCGGTGCGCCGCGCCCACCGCGGCTCGCGCCGCGCCGCCCGCCCCGCACACGTCCCGATTCGCAGGCATTGAAGAATACGAGTGCGGGCAGCTGCGCGAGCGCGCCGAGGTCGGCGCCGGTGATGGCGCCATCGCTGACGACGAGGCCGCTCGCCCGGGGGGTCGCCGGATCGAATGCCGCGTGGCCCGCGTAGTGCACGACGTCGTAGTCGCCGGACTCGAACTCGGCGAGCACGCGCGCGCGCGTGGCCGCGCGGCCTTCGACCAGCGTGAGCCGCGCGTCAGGCAGGCCGCGAAAGAGATCGCGCACGCGCGCACCTTCGCGCGCGGCGCCCGGCAGGTCTTCGGTCGGGTCTACGACGAGCAGCACCGTCAGCTGCCGGTCGCTGCGGCGTTGCTCGCTGAAGCGCGCGACCGACAGGTCGGAGGCCGCAAAGCGCCGGGACAATCCGGCGCGGATCGCAGGCGACCAGCCACCGAGCGTCAGCATCTCCCAGGGCAGCCGGCTCGACGCGCCGTCGTTCACGACGATCAGCGGGTCGGCCTTCGCGAGGGCGAGGGCCGCGCGCACGTTCGCATGCAGGACGAGCTGCGCGAGGCACGCGCCGATGCCGGTGACCCGGGCAGCCGTGAAGCACTCGCCATCGAGTTGCCCGAGCAGCGCATCGAGCGCGTGGCGCGCGAAGCGTGTGCTCTCGGAAATCACCGCGGCGCGTGGCCCGGCCGTCAGCACCGCTGCGCGCCAGGTCTCGGAATCCGCGCTGCCCCCCGTGCGTTCGACGAGCAGGTGCGCGACCCGGGGTGTCGTGGCCGCCTGCGCCCTGGCCGGTCGCCGGGCGGGGCGACGGGCCGGCGCTGCCGTGCGGATCGACAACGCCGCTCCATCCGGGTCGATCTCGCGCGCGAGCGCCGCGGCAAGGCGCGTGATCGCGCGGTGTTCCGCCGCATCGCGGACCACGAAGATGATGCGCGCGAGGCGTCGCGCGAGCGCAGTGCGCGGGCGCAGGTAGCCGCGCAGCTGTGCGGCAAACGACAGGGTCGCGGGCAGGCCCGCGCCCGCGCCCCATGGAACGGTCGCCAGGGAGCGGATGCCGCCGTGCTCGCAGAACCGCGCGACGCTGTCGGCTGCGAGCTCGACGCCCGCGGCGTCGAGGTCGGCAAAACGACCGAGCCCGACGATCAACACGTGGGTCGCGTGCGGCAAACGGCGGTCCGCCGGCAGCGCCGTGACCTGGCCCGCTTCGCCGGGCAGCATGCGTCGCGCGGCGAGTTCGCCGATCGCCCCCGCCAGGCGCGCATCGATTGCCGCGACAGCGCCTGCGGGCCGCACGCCGTGGAACACGCCCACCGCGAGCGCCCCGGCGTCGGCATCCTGGATCTCGCCACGCACGATCGCAATCTCCAGTGCGCTGCGTGCGGCAGCACCGCGTGACCTGGTGATTGCCGCCCCGGCATCGCGCGTCGCGCGGGACGGCGCGCGCAGCGGCAGCTTCGGCGGATCGTTCAGCGTTTCGAGGAACATGCGGCGCTCGTCGATCGAGAGCGCGTGCCAATCGACCTTGCGGCGGTACGTGCGCCGCAGCGCCCCGTCCGCAATGCGCGCCGCCGCGCGCGTGGCCATGGGCCGCGCGCGCGTGAGCCGCTGCGTATGGCCCGTGCGCAGCACGTCGATCACGGCGGAAGCGACCAGGCCGTTGTTCGTGAGCTCGCTGTGGCCCTCGCGGACGTAGTAAGTCAGTACGCCGGGCAGTTCCGCGAGCGCGAGCGGTACGGTGCCGTCACCGTCACGGGTGACGAGGTACTCGAAGTCGGCGCCCGTGCGCCGCACTTCCGTGACGGTGGGGCGCGCGTGGCCGGCGATCAGCGTCATGCGCGCATCGCCCGCCGCCAGCCCGCGCAGCGAACTGCGCGCCGCGGCGAGCAGCGCCGGGTCGGGGCGCGGCCCTTTCGCGGGCCACTGGGCCGGATCGAAGAGGTCGAGCGCGGTCGTGCCCTCGGCGGGGAGCAGTTCGTAGAGGCCGGGAAAGGTCGAGTACACCTCGCTCGCGAGCGTCTCGGCCGTGTGCAGCTGGTCGAGTGTCGCGAGCTTGCGCACCACGGAGTAGGTGCCGCGCAGCGCCTGGACCGGCGCAAAGGAGCCGGCATTCGGCGTGCCGAGCATCACCAGCCTTTCGACGCGCTCCTGGCCCGGCAGCGCGAGCGCAGCCCGCGCGACCAGCCCGCCCATGCTGTGCGCGACCAGGAGGACGCGCGGCGCCGGGTCGCGCGCGATTTCCTCCGCGAGCGCGCGCCCGAGCTCGATCACGCTGCGCCGCCAGTCGTAGGCGAAGAGCCGCGGCGAGAAGCCCGCGATGAGCAGGCGCAACTTCAGCTTGAGGAAGTGAAAGAGGATCACGCCCATGGCGCGCACCGGCGAGTGGGGCCGCAGCGCCAGTTCGCGCAGCCGCCCGATCGCGATGTCGATCGGGTCGAGCCACAGGACATCGTGCGGCAGGCCGTGGCCGCGCGGGCGGCCGAGTTGCGACCCCATGATGCCGGGGAGGATGTACACGCGCGGCCCGCCGCGCCGGCGGGCCCTGGCGGCACGGCGCGCCAGGACCGCGAGCTCCGCGTAGGCCGCGGCACCGAAATAGTCGACGAGCACGTCGCGCTGCGCGCCGCTCGCGAGCAGCCGCTCGACGGCGGTGTCGCCCGACTCGAGCCGGTCGTAGGGCGTGACGTGTGTCGCGGCGGGGTGCGGAGCGTCGATCACGCGGGAATTATGCATCATGCCACCCGCCGCAACGCCCGACCCGGCCGGGCGTCAGGCGAGCGCGTGCGCGGCAATGACCCGTGCCACGGCTTCGATCGCTTCGCGCCTCGCGCTCGTCTTGCGCCACACCGCACCGATGCGGCGCAGCGGCGCCGGCTTCGCGAATGAGCGCACGACGATGCCGCGTGCCGCGCCGTAGGCCCCGCGCGTCGCGAGCTCCGGCAGCAGCGTGACGCCGGCGCCCGCCGCCACCATCTGCCGCAGTGTCTCGAGGCTGGTCGCGCGGAAGTCCTGCTTCTCGTGCGATCCGGCGCGGCTGCATATGTCGAGCGCCTGGTCGCGCAGGCAGTGGCCGTCCTCGAGCAGCAGCACCGTCTCGCCGGCGAGATCGG
>CAZRLI010000202.1:0-4417 GCA_964600535.1 uncultured Steroidobacteraceae bacterium
CTGATCCACTCGCCGCCCGACTTGATCACGTCCTTCGAGCGGTCGGTGATCTGCAGCACCCCTGCCCGGTCGATAGTCCCGATGTCGCCGGTATCGAACCAGCCGTCGGTGTCGACGATGCCCTCCGACTCGCGGCGGTAGTAGGCACGCGTGACAGCCGGGCCGCGTACCTCGAGGTGCCCGCAGCACTGGCCGTCATGGGGCACCACCCGGCCGGCGTCGTCCGTGAGCCGCATGTCGACGCCGAAGATCGCGCGGCCCTGCTTGAGGGCGGGCGTCGCGAGGTCGGGCGGTGCATTCACGGTGCCGGCTGGCGACATCTCCGTCATGCCCCAGGCGTGGCGCACCTCGATCCCATACCTTTCCTGGTAGATGCGCATCAGCGCCTCGGGCATGGCAGCACCCCCGCTCACGATGCGCTTGAGCGTCGTCGGGCGCGCCCCCTCGCGCTCGAGGTGCTGCAAGAGACCCTGCCAGACAGTCGGCACGCCGGCGGCGAAGGTGACACGCTCGGCTTCCATCAGTTCGAACACCGACGCACCGTCGAGCTTCGCACCCGGCAGGACGAACTTCGCCCCGGCCGCGGGCGCCGCAAACGCCAGCCCCCACGCGTTCGCATGGAACATCGGCACGATGGCCAGCACGACGTCGCGGCCAGACAGTCCGAATGCGTCCGGCATCAAGGTTGCGAAACCATGCAGGAAATTCGAGCGGTGTGAGTAGAGCACGCCCTTCGGGTCGCCCGTCGTGCCCGAGGTGTAGCAGAGGCCCGCCGCCGTATCTTCCGCAAACCCGCCCCAGCGGCAGCCGGTGTCGCGCCCCGCGATCCAGCTTTCATAGGCGGTGGCCTCGAACCCGCCCGGCATCTGCTCCTCGTCGGCGAACAGGACCACGCGTTCGACGCTCGCGCAGCGCGGCAGCAGTTGCTGCAGGATGGGCACGCAGAGTGCATCCGCCAGGATCACGCGATCGCACGCATGATTGACGATGAACACCAGCTGGTCGATCGGCAGGCGCGGGTTCAGCGTATGGCAGACGGCGCCGATGCCCAGGATGCCGTACCAGGCCTCGAGATGGCGTGCGCTGTTGAACGCGAGCGTCGCGACGCGGTCCTCGTGTCCGATGCCGTGCTCGAGCAGCGCCTGCGAGAGTTGCTTCGCGCGCCGATGGATGTCGGTGTAGCCGCAGCGTGTGACCAGCCCCTCGTTGGAGCGGCTGACGACCTCGCGCTCGCCGTGCCAGCGGCGCGCATGCTCGAGGAAACGGTCGAGCGTCAGGGGCCAATGCTGCATCAGTCCCGGCATCCCTCCCCCTCCCGCGCCCCCTCTTTGTTGTTTCTTGCTGGCGCTAGTTCTTGTTTGGAATGTCGATCGCGCGCTTGTCGGCGGCAAGGGCCGCCTCGTGCAATGCCTCTGACAGTGTCGGATGGGCGTGGATCGTCCGCTGCAGGTCTTCCGTGCTCGCCGAGTATTCCATCGCGAGCACCGCCTCTGCGATCAGCTCGCCGGCCATCGGCCCGATCACGTGCACGCCGAGGATCTCGTCGTCATCCGTCGCCGACACGATCTTGGCGAAGCCGGCGCCCGCTTCCATCGCACGCGCCCGCCCGCTCGCCATGAACGGGAAGGTACCGACCTTGTAGGGTCGGCCGCTCGCCTTGACCTGTTCTTCGGTCTGGCCGACCCAGGCAATCTCCGGGGCGGTGTAGATCACCGACGGGATGGTCTTGTAGTTGACTTCGCCGTAGTGGCCCGCGATGAGGTCGGCCACCATGACGCCTTCCTCCTTGCCCTTGTGCGCCAGCATCGGCCCGCGGACCAGGTCGCCGACCGCCCAGACGTTCGGCACGCCGGTCCGGCAGGCATGGTCGACGACCACGAAGCCGCGCTCGTCGAGCTGCACGCCGGTACCCTCGGCCAGCAGGTCGCGCGAGTTCGGCTTGCGTCCGACCGCCACGACGAGCGTATCGACCTTGACGGCCTGCGCAGCGCCCTGCGCATCGGTGTACTCGACGTCGACGGCGCCCTTGGCGGCCTTCGCGCCCGTCACCTTCGTGCCGAGCCGGATGTCGAGCCCGAGCTTCTTGAAGTGCCGCAGCGCTTCCTTCGATACGGCGCCGTCGGCCATCGGCAGGAAGTCCGGCAGCGCCTCGAGCACCACCACTTCCGAGCCGAGGCGGCGCCAGACGCTGCCGAGTTCGAGGCCGATGACGCCGGCGCCGATCACGCCGAGGCGCTGCGGGATCGCGCCGAGCTCGAGCGCGCCCCAGGAATCGATGATCTGCCTGCCGTCGAACGGCAACGATTTCAGCTCGACCGGCACCGAGCCCGAGGCGAGCACCACGTGCTTGGCGACGAGCTCGCGCCGGGCGCCATCGTGTGCGGTGAACTCGACGCGGCCCGCGGCCAGCAGCCTGCCGTGGCCGGCGAGCGCCGTGACCCCGGCCGCCTTGAAGAGGCCGGCGATGCCCTGCGTCATGCCCTTGACGATCGTCGCGCGGCGCTTCTGCATCGCCGCGAGGTCGACGGTGACGCCGCCCGCCTTGATGCCGTGCGCGGCGAACTCGTGCTGCGCCCGATGCAGCAGCTCGGTCGACTCGAGCAGCGCCTTGGAGGGGATGCAGCCCGCGTTGAGGCAGGTACCGCCGAGCGCGCTCGAACCGTCGCGGTTCTTCCACTCGTCGATGCAGGCGACGCGCAGCTTGTTCTGCGCCGCGCGGATCGCGGCCGGGTATCCCGCCGGCCCGCCGCCGATCACGACGACGTCGTATGTCTCAGCCATGGCTCTCCCTTCAGACGCCAAGCAGCATGCGCGCCGGGTCCTCGAGCGCGTCCTTCACCGCCACGAGGAATTGCACCGCCTCGCGACCGTCGATGATGCGATGATCGTAGGTGACCGCGAGGTTCATGATCGGGCGGACCACGATCTGCCCGTCGACCACCACCGGGCGGTCCTGCGTCTTGTGCATGCCGAGTATCGCGCTCTGCGGCGCGTTGACGATCGGTGTCGACAGCAGCGAGCCGAACACGCCGCCGTTGGTGATGGTGAAGGTGCCCCCGGTGAGGTCTTCGATCGCGATCGAGCCCTGGCGTGCCTTGGCCGCGAACTCGCCGATCTCCTTCTCGATGCCGGCGACGCTCTTGAGGTCGGCGTCGCGCACGATCGGCACCATGAGCCCGCGATCGGTCGAGACCGCGACACCGACGTCGTAGTACTCGTGGTACACGATATCGGTGCCTTCGACCGACGCATTGACGATCGGGTACTTCTTCAGTGCCTCGATCGAAGCCTTGACGAAGAAGCCCATGAACCCGAGCTTCACGCCGTGCTCCTTCTCGAAGCGATCCTTGTAACGCGCGCGCAGCGCCATGACCGCCGACAGGTCGACTTCGTTGAAGGTGGTGAGCAGCGCCTGGGTCGACTGCGCCTGCACGAGCCGTTCGGCGATCCGCTGGCGCAGGCGCGTCATCGGCACGCGCTGGTCCGCGCGGCCCGCGCGCACGGCCGGGCCCGGCGAAGCCGCCGGCGCCGCCGGCGGCGCGCCGGCCTGCCGGTCGAGGAACCCGACGACATCCGACTTGGTGATGCGCCCGTCGCGCCCCGAGGCCGGAATCCTCCCCGGGTCGAGCTTGTTTTCCTCCACCAGCCGACGCACCGACGGGCTCAGGCGGGCGCCGTCACCCGCCGGTGATTCCGCGGCCTGGGCCACGGCCTTCGCCGGTGCCGGCGCGGCCCTGGCCGGCGCGGCACCTTCATCAATGACCGCGAGCACCTGGCCGCTCGTGACGGTGGCGCCCCCCTGGATGCGGATCTCCTTCAGCACGCCGTTGGTGGGCGCCGGCACTTCGAGCACCACCTTGTCGGTCTCGAGGTCGGCGAGGTTCTCGTCGCGGTTGACCGATTCACCCGCTTTCCTGTGCCAGGCCACCAGCGTGGCATCCGCCACGGATTCCGGCAGTTGGGGCACCTTGATCTCGATCGTCATGACTTCTTCCTTGCACCTGTCGCGGTGAGGCGCGTCGTCTCACGCCCGGCACCTTCGGTCGCTTCCGAACGCAGCGCCGCTTCGATCAGCGCCGCCTGCTCGCTCTCATGGATCTTCAGGATACCGGTTGCCGGTGCCGCCGCATGCGGGCGGCCCGCATAGAGCAAATCGACCTTGGCCGGCAGCCGTTCCTGCAGGCGATGGCGGATCTGGGACCCCGCCCCCTGGTTCTGCGGCTCTTCCTGGCACCATACGACGTCGCGCACCGCCGGATAGCGGCGCAGCACCGCCTCGTACTCGTCGGTCGGGAACGGATAGAGCTGCTCGATGCGCACCAGCGCGACGTCGCGGATGCCTTCCCTGCGGCGTGCCTTGAGCAGGTCGAAGTAGACCTTGCCGCTGCAGAACACCACGCGGCGCACACTCGCGGCC
>CAZRLI010000203.1:0-4414 GCA_964600535.1 uncultured Steroidobacteraceae bacterium
AATCGCGCAGCTCGTAGAGGATCTCGTCCATCTCGAAAGCCGCGAGGATCGTCTCGATCTGGACGGTGCAGCGGATCGTGCCGTGGGCGAGCCCGAGTTCACGCTCGGCGAAGGCGAAGACTTCGGCCCACAAGCGCGCCTCGAGGTGCCCTTCGAGCTTGGGCAGGTAGAAATACGGGCCGGTGCCGCGCACCGCCAGTTCGCGCGCGTTGTGAAAGAGGTAGAGGCCGAAGTCGACGAGCGCCCCCGGCACCGCTGCGCCATCGAGCAGGATGTGCTTCTCGTACAGGTGCCAGCCGCGCGGCCGCACCATCAGCACCGCGGTCGAGTCATTCAGCCGATACTGCCTGCCCTCCGGGCTCGTGAAGCCGATCGTGCGGCGTACCGCGTCGCGCAGGTTCAGCTGTCCGCCGACGACGTTGTCCCAGCCCGGTGACAGCGAGTCCTCGCAATCGGCCATGAACACCCGGGCGCCCGAATTGAGCGCATTGATGATCATCTTGCGTTCCGTGGGCCCCGTGATCTCGACGCGTCGGTCGAGGAGATCGGGCGGGATGGCCGCGACGCGCCAGTCAGCGTCGCGGATTGCGCGCGTCTGCGGCAGGAAATCCGGCAGCTCACCCGCCTCGATGCGCGCCTGGCGCTGTTCCCGCGCCGCCAGCAGCTCGCGGACCCGGGGTGCGAAGCGCCGCGCGAGTGCAGCGATGAAGGCCTGGGCAGGCTGCGTCAGGATCTCCAGCTGGGCCGCCGCCAGCCTTCCCGGGATCTCGAGCCGTGCACCGTCATCCGCCATCTGATCGCCCCGCAAACCGCGCCATTGCGCCGTGTCGGGGGGGAGTCTATGCTCAATCGATGTGTCATTTACACAATAGAAATTTGACATTGTCAATTTCACATCCGGGGGCTGCCTGAGCGCCGGCCCGCTGCGCCACGGGGCGCTGCTCGGCACGAAGCTGCGCCTGCTGCGCCGGCGCAATGGACTCACGCTGGATGAACTGTCCGCCCGTTGCGCGCAGCTCGAGCCCGCGGCCGCGCCTTCGGTCTCCTATCTGAGCATGCTCGAGACCGGCAAGCGCGCGCCCTCCGCACAGGTGCTCGCACTGATCGCCGGCGTATTCGGCAGGCCGGCTGACTGGTTCCTCGACGGCCGTCTCGACGGCGTTCCGGCCGAGGCGCGCACGGGTGCCGGCGCCACGGCCGCAACGGACATCGATACCACGGCCTTCGAGCCCGCGTTTCTCTTTTCCCCGGCGATGCTGCGCCATGCGCTGCCGGAGCTGCTGCTGCAGACCGGTACCTCGGGGCCCGCCTTCGCGCAGCTGCTCATCCGGGTCTGGCAGGAGACCCAGCAGAACGACTTCCCCGACATCGAGCGCGCCGCGGAAGCCGCCGGCCTGCGCGAGCTGCCGTTGTCGCTCGAGTCGCTGGTGGCCATCTGCGCGCGGCACGGCCTGGCCATTCGCTGGGTCGACGACGACCGGCGGCACCTGAACCGCGGCCTGGCCCGCGCGCGCTTCGAGGCGCCGGGCACGCTGCTGGTGAGCCGCCGGCTGCGCACGCGCGAGGAGCGCCTCAAGTACGAACTCGCCTTCTTCCTGGGCCACAAGATCCTGCACAACGGCGACGGTGCCATCTCCGCGGCCGGGGTCGATCGTGCGGTCGGGGCCGGGCATGCGGCGACGGCGGCTCCCGGCCTCGGCGCACGCGACGCCCTGCACGCCTGGCGCGAATTCGAATGCAGCTTCTTCGCGGGCGCCCTGCTCTGCCCGCGGGTGCCGTTCCGCCAGCTGCTGGTGCGCGAGTCGCACCGGATCTCGATTCACCGCAGGCTGGGCGTCGGGCCCGCGGTCGTCATGCGGCGCATGACCGCCGTCTCCCCGTACCGGCACTGGCATTTCTTCGACGGCTACCCGCCGGGTTACCTGCGTACGGTCTATCGCGGCAACGGCATACCGCTGCCGTGGGGCAACCTCTCGGTGGTCCCGGATCCATGCCCGCACTGGGCCGTGTTCCGGCTGCTGCGCGCGGGCGCGGCGCCACGCAGCGCGCCCGCCGCGAAACCGACCTCGCAGATTTCCGCGATGCGCGAAGGCGAGGCCGTCCGTCTGTACTGCTGTCACTCCCTGCTGACGCGCGACGCGGCCGATGCGACGCGCGTCCTGTCGATCGGCATCGATCTGGTGCCCGCCCTCGCCGCCCAGGGATATGACGCGCCCCAGCTCGCCCGCGAAGCCTGGGATGCCTGCCAGCAGGGGGGTGGTGCGCGCACGCTGCCCGCGCCGGTCGCGGCCGCGATCGGCACGGTGGCGCATGTGCTCAAGATCGGCTGGGTGACCGAGGCGCTCGAGGCCCCCGCGCAGATCATCTGCCCGCGCAGCGCCGCCTGCCCGCGCGGGCAGGCCTGCGGGCCGGCCTAGGCGCGCCGCGCGTGCGCCCGTTCGGCGATCAGCAGCGCGAGCTCGAGCGCCTGCTCATAATTGAGGCGCGGGTCGACCGTCGACAGGTACGCGCGTTGCAGGTCGGCGTCGGACAGGCCGCGCGCGCCGCCCGTGCACTCGGTGACGTCCTCACCCGTCAGTTCGATGTGCACGCCACCGAGCACCGAGCCCATCTCGCGATGGATCTGGAAGGCGAGCTCGATCTCCCGCAGGATGTTCTCGAAGCGGCGCGTCTTCAGGCCGCCCGTGCTCGTCTCGGTGTTGCCGTGCATCGGGTCGCAGATCCACAGCACGCTCTGCCCGGTCGCGCGCACCGCGTTCAGCATGCGTGGCAGCGCATTGGCGATTTCCCTGGCGCCGAAGCGGTGGATCAGGGCAAGCCGCCCGGGCACGTTCTGGGGGTTGAGGGTCGTGATGAGGCCCTGCAGCCATTCATCGTCCATCGCAGCGCCGATCTTCACGCCGATGGGGTTGGAGATACCGCGGAAGTACTCGACGTGGGCGCCGTCGAGCTGCGCCGTCCGCATGCCGATCCACGGCATGTGGGTCGACAGGTTGTACCAGCGGTTCTGGCGCGGGATGAAGCGGGTCTGCGCCTGCTCATAGTGCAGCAGCAGGCCCTCATGGCTCGCGAAGAATCCTGCGTGGGTCGCCTCGTGGACCCGCCGGCCGCTCAGGCCCTCGAGGAAGTCGAGGGAGTCGGCGATTGAATTCGCGATGCGCTGGAATGCCTCCTTCAGCGGCGAGTGGTGCACGAAGCCGAGGTCCCAGTATTCCGGGTGATGCAGGTCCGCGAAGCCGCCCGCGACCAGTGCCCGCACGAAATTCAGCGTGAGCGCCGCGCGTTCGTAGCCGCGCAGCAGCAGTTCGGGGTCGGGCGCGCGCGCCTCCGGCGAGAATTCCGGGCGGTTGACCAGGTCGCCGCGATAGCTAGGCAGCGTGACCCCGTTGCGCGTTTCGGTGTCCGCCGAGCGCGGCTTTGCATACTGGCCGGCCATGCGGCCGACGCGAATGACCGGCTTCTTGAGCCCGTGCAGCAGCACCAGGCTCATCTGCAGCAGGATCTTCAGCTGCTTTGCGATCTTGTCCGATTCGCAGCCCGCGAACGTCTCGGCACAGTCGCCGCCTTGCAGCAGGAAGGCCTCGCCGCGCTGCGCCGCCGCGAGCTGCTCGCGCAGCGCTTCGATCTCCCACGAGACGACGACCGGGGGCAAGCGCGACAGGTCGGCCACGACCCGGTCGAGGGCCGCGACGTCCGGATAGCGGGGCTGTTGCTGTGCAAGCCTGGCTTGCCAGCTGGCGGGATGCCAGGCAGTGAGGTCGGTCGTGCGCATCTCCTTCATCCTACACGGAAAAGGCAGGGGGTGGCGGTCCGGCAGGCGGACGGGCAGAATGCGCGCCTTCCAAAAAGGTGGGTTTCATGCACCGGGTACTGGTTCTCGGAGCCGGCAAGATCGGCTCGCTCATCTCGGGGTTGCTCGCGGAATCGGGCGGCTACAAGGTCCAGCTCGCCGATGTCGATGGCGAACATGCCGCCGCGGTGGCGCGCGCCCATGGCGTCGCCAACCTCGAATCCCACGCGGTCGATGCGCGCAACGCCAAGGCACTCGAACGGCATCTTTCCGCGCATCCGGTCGATGCGCTGATCTCGAGCCTGCCCTACTACTGCAATACCGGCGTCGCCGCGGCGGCGCGCCAGGCGGGCGCGCATTACTTCGATCTCACGGAAGACGTCGAGGTGACGCGTTCCGTGCGGCGCATCGCGGAAGGCGCACGGCAGGCCTTCGTACCCCAGTGCGGGCTCGCGCCGGGCTTCATCAGCATCGCGGCGAACGAACTGATTACCCACTTCGACACGCTGCGTGCGGTCAAGCTGCGCGTCGGCGCGCTGCCGCAACACCCGAACAACGTGCTCAAGTATTCGCTCACCTGGTCCACGGAGGGCCTGATCAACGAGTACGGCAATCCCTGCGAGG
>CAZRLI010000204.1:0-4413 GCA_964600535.1 uncultured Steroidobacteraceae bacterium
CTTCCTGCTCACGCTCACCGAACCCTCGCTCACCGTCGATCACATCGACGCGGTCGCAACCGATCGACAGGCCGCGCTCGCACTCGCCGCCGCGCTCGCGCGCGGCAGCCGCCACCCGGTGGCGCTGGCGCTGGCCGGCGCCGCCGGCCGTGGCAGCGCATCGCCCGAGGTGCAGGCGCCGCGCACCGAACCCGGCGCGGGCATCGAGGCTGTCGTCGCGGGCCGCCGGGTGCGCCTGGGACGCGCCGATTTCGCCGCCCCGGGCGTGGCGGTCCCGCCCGGCCTCGCCGACGCCGTGGTGCTGGCGGACGAAGCGGGCGTCATCGCCGCGTTCCGCCTCTCCGAGCGCCTGCGTCCCGACGCCGCGGCCGCCAGCGCGGCGCTTGCGGCCGATGGCCTCACGCTCGAGATCGCGAGCGGGGATGACGCAACCAAGGTCGCGGCGGCGGCCGGCCGCCTTGGCATCGATCACTGGCAGGCGCGGCTGCGCCCCGCGGACAAGCTCGCGCGCCTCACGGCCTTGCGGGCCGGTGGCGCGCGCGTGATCGCCGTCGGCGACGGCATCAACGATGCACCGGTGCTCGCCGGCGCGGACGTGTCGGTTGCGCTCGCGAGCGGCGCCGAGCTCGCGCAGGTGACGAGCGACATCGTGCTGGCCGGTGAGCGCCTCGGCGCCCTGGCCGAAGCCCGCGCGATCGCCCGGCAGGCGCTGGCGATCCTGCGCCAGAACCAGCGCTGGGCATTGTGCTACAACCTCGCCGCCGTGCCACTCGGCGCGCTCGGCTTCGTGCCGCCCTGGCTCGCCGCGCTCGGCATGTCGGTGAGCTCACTGGTCGTGGTGCTCAATGCACTGCGCATCGGTCGGCGGGATGCGCGCGAGGAAGCGCTGCCCGCACTGCATTTACCGGCCGCCGCATGAATATCCTCCTCGTGATGATCCCGCTCTCGATACTGTTGCTGGTCGGCGCGGGCATCGCCTTCTTCTGGGCGGTCGATCACGACCAGTTCGACGACCTCGAAACGCCGCGCCTGCTGCCCCTGCTCGACGATCCGGAGGCGCCACCGCCGCAGGGGCCCGAAACGCCCGCCACCGAGCCGCCACCGTGACCGATCCGGTCACGCTCGGCGCGGCACTGCTGCTCGGGCTCGTCGCGAGCGGCCACTGCATCCTGATGTGCGGCGGCATCACCGCGGCGCTCGGCATCGCCACCGCAAGGCGCGCCGATGGCCGGCTGCAGCCGGGGCTGCTCGCCGGCTACCAGCTCGGCCGCATCGCCTCCTACGCGCTTGCCGGACTCATCTTCGGCGGCACGCTCGGCGCGCTGGTCGACTGGCTCGACATCGAAGCCGTGCGGCGCGCGCTGCGTGCGCTGGCCGCACTGGCGCTGCTGGTCGGCGCGCTCGTGGCGTTCGGCAGTCTGCGTGACCCCGGCGGCGGCATCGGCCGGCGCCTGTGGCCGAAACTCGCGCCCCTCGGCCGCCGGTTCCTGCCGGTGAATTCGCTGCCGCGTGCGCTCGGCTTCGGCATGGTGTGGGGCTGGATGCCCTGCGGCATCGTGTACACGATGCTGATGATCGCGGGCCTGCAACTCGATGCGCTGCGGTCGGCTGCGACGATGACGGCCTTCGGCCTGGGCACGGCCCCCGCCCTGTTCGCGGCCGCGCTCGGCGCACAGCGGTTCACCCGCATCACGGCACACCCGGCGGGCCGGCGCATGGCGGGCGTCGCGCTGCTGGCAGCCGCCGCGCTGACCCTGTCGGGTCCCTGGATCGCCGTCCACGCGCCGCACATCGCGTCCTGGCTGCCGTTCGACTGCGCGGTGATTGCGTCGCCGCCCCGGTAGTCGTAGTTTCGGGGCGGCATGGCCACGCAGTCCTTCGCCCCTCCCGGGACGTCGGCCGCGGCGGCGCAACGCGCGCTCGCGCAACTGCTCGAGCCCGCGGACGTCGTGCTCGGCGGCAGCCGGCCCTGGGACATCGTCGTGCACGATCCGCGGATGCCGGCGCGGATCCTCGCGCAAGGCTCGCTTGGCGCCGGCGAGTCGTACATGGATGGCTGGTGGGACTGCGAGCGGCTCGACGAGATGCTCACCCGCGTGCTGCGCAGCGGCCTGGATCGGCGACTGCGCACCGCCCGGGCCATCCGCATGTCGCTGCTGGCGCTGCTGCGCAATCCGCAGGGCCTGGGGCGCGCGTTCATCGTCGGCCGCGCGCACTATGACATCGGCGACGACCTGTTCGAGCGGATGCTCGACCCGCGCATGATCTACAGCTGCGCCTGGTGGCAGCAGGCAGGCGACCTCGCGGCCGCGCAGGAAGCCAAGCTCGATCTCGTCTGCCGCAAGCTCGGCCTCGGGCGCGGCATGCGCGTGCTCGACATCGGCTGCGGCTGGGGCGGTGCCGCGCAGTTCGCGGCCGAGCGCTACGGTGTCACGGTCACCGGCATCACCGTCTCGAAGCACCAGGCCGCCGCCGCGATCGAACGTTGCCGGGGGCTGCCCGTCGAGATCCGCCTGGAGGATTACCGCCGCCACAGCGGGCGCTACGACCGCATCTGGTCGCTCGGCATGTTCGAGCATGTCGGCGCCCGCAACTACCGCGCCTACCTGCGCAAGGTCCGCGACCTGCTCGCACCGGACGGCCTCTTCCTGCTGCACACGATCGGCGCGAATCGCTCGGCGCGCCGCACCGACCCGTGGATAGAAAAGTACATCTTCCCGAACTCGATGCTGCCCTCGATGTCGCAGATCGCGCGCGCGGCGGAGCGCCTGTGGGTGATCGAGGACTGGCACGGCTTCGGCCCGCACTACGATCGCACCCTGCTCGAGTGGTGGCGCAACTTCGAGGCGCACTGGCCCGCCATCGCGGCACGCTACGGCGAGCGTTTCCGGCGCATGTGGCGCTTCTGGCTGCTGAGTTCCGCGGCCACCTTCCGTGCCCGCCGCAACCAGCTGTGGCAGTTCGTCCTCTCGCCGCACGGCGTGCCGGGCGGCTACCAGGCCGTGCGTTGATGGCGACCGCGGCGCCGTTCGTGCAAGCGCCGCCGGCCCCGCCGCGCGCGTGGTCCGAGGACTGGCTGCTGCGCAGCGTGCTCGGTGCCCGCTTGCCGGCCGATGTCTTCCAGGCGATCGAACCCGGGTTGCGCGACCTGGAGGCCCTCGCGACCGGCACCCTGGCGCCGCTGCAGGCGGACGATCGCGCGCGCGAGCCGACGTTCACCCCCTGGGACGCCTGGGGCAATCGCATCGATCGCATCGAGGTGACGCCGCTGTGGCGCGAAGCGGAGCGCATTGCCGCCCGCACCGGCCTGGTGGCCATCCCGTACGAGAAGCATCACGGCCCCTGGTCACGGCTGCACCAGTTCGCGCTCGTGCAGCTCTTTCATCCGGCCAGCGACATGTACACCTGCCCGCTCGCGATGAGCGATGGCGCCGCGGGTGCGCTGCTCGAAGCAGCCAATGCAGCACTGATCGAGCGCGCATTGCCGCGGCTCACGAGCCGCGATCCGGCCTGCTGCTGGACGAGCGGCCAGTGGATGACGGAATCCACCGGGGGTTCGGACGTCGGCACTTCGCAATGCAGCGCCGAGCGCGACAGCGACGGCGGCTGGCGGCTGTACGGCAGGAAGTGGTTCACCTCCGCGGCGACCTCGCGCATGACCCTCACCCTCGCGCGACCCGCTGGCGGCGGCCGCGGCGGCAGCGGGCTCGCGCTGTTCTATCTCGAGACTCGCGATGACGCCGGGCAGCTGAACGGCATCCGCATCGAACGGCTGAAGGACAAGCTGGGCACGCGCAAGCTGCCGACGGCCGAGATCACGCTCGATGGTGCGCGGGCACGGCTGGTGGCCGGGACCACCCACGGCACCCGGGCGATCGAGCCGATGTTGCGCATCACGCGCGCGTGGAACAGCGTGTGCGCGGCCTCCTGCATGCGCCATGGTTACCTGCTGGCGCGCAACTACGCGGCGCAGCGGCGCGCTTTCGGCGCGCGGCTGGCCGACCTGCCGTTGCATGCGCAGACGCTCGGCGACCTCGACGCGGCGAGCGCCGGCGCGACCCTGCTCGCATTCGAGCTGGTCGAGCTGCTCGGCCGCCATGAGTGCCACGAGCTCGACGAGGACGGCGTCGCGCTGCTGCGGCTGCTGACACCGCTCGCCAAGGCGGTAACGGGCAAGCAGGCGGTCGCGGCCTGCAGCGAGGCACTCGAATCCTTCGGCGGCGCCGGCTACCTCGAGGACACCTTGCTGCCGGTGCTGCTGCGCGACGCGCAGGTGCTGCCGATCTGGGAAGGGACGACGAACGTGCTCGCGCTCGATGCGTTGCTGCGGGCGAATTTCGCCGCCGGTGCCGCGGCCTTGCGCGCGCGGGTCGCCGCGGCGAACGCGCGGGTCACCGATCCCGCGCTGCATGC
>CAZRLI010000205.1:0-4381 GCA_964600535.1 uncultured Steroidobacteraceae bacterium
GCCGCCTACAGCTTCGACGCGGTGAAGCTGCGCGCCTTCATCGACATGTACAACGACCTGATGCTGGGCGACTCGCGCATCAGCAAGCTCGAGCGGGAGATGATCGCGGTGGTGGTCTCGGCGGCCAATCGCTGCTACTACTGCCTCACGGCGCACGGCCAGGCCGTGCGCGAGATGTCCGGCGACCCGACGCTCGGCGAACTGCTCGTGATGAACTACCGCGTCGCGCGCCTGCCGGCGCGGCAGCGCGCCATGCTCGACTTCGCGCACCGGCTCACCGTGGACCCGGCGCAGACCGGGGCGGCCGACAGGAAGCGACTCGCGCGCGCGGGCTTCAGTGCACGCGACATCTGGGACATCGCGGCCGTCACCGGCTTCTTCAACATGACGAACCGCCTCGCGACCGCCACCGACATGATGCCCAACCTCGAATACCACGCGCGGTCGCGTTGAGCGTCGCACGGTGCTGATCTCGAGCGAGACGAAGTTCCGCGGCCGCATCGTCACCGGCAACATCGAAGTCGTCGAACTGCCCAACGGCGCGCGCGTCACGCTCGACATCATCCATCACCCGGGGGGCGCGGCGGTGGTCGCGCTCGACACCGCCCGGCGCGTATGCCTGCTGCGCCAGTACCGGCACGCCGTCGGCGGCTGGATCTGGGAACTGCCGGCCGGCAAGCTGGAGCCCGGCGAACCGCCACTGCTTACGGCGCAGCGCGAGATCGTCGAGGAAGCGGGCGTGCGCGCCACCCACTGGGAACCGCTCGGCGCGGTGATCAGCTCGCCGGGCGTGCTCACCGAGGCCGTGCACCTCTTCCTCGCCACCGGCCTCGAGCCCGCCACGCAGCAGACCGAGCATGGCGAACTGCTCGAGGTGCACTGGCTGGCGCTCGAGGAAGCCTGCCGTCGCGCGCTGGACGGCGAAATCAGCGACGCCAAGACCTGCGTGGGCCTGCTGAGGGCCGCCGGGCGCCCCGGGATGTGACCTGGGCCGCGGTTCGGGCGGCCGGGCATCATTAGACTCAAGCGGATCGTGCCAGACGACCACCGCAAGCCCCCGCCACCCGGCGCGCGCCGCGTCGCCCGCATCGTCCACGACGATCTCGGCAACGCACGCGTCGAATGGCTGGAAATCCCCGATGACCGCACCGGGTCATTCGAGCGCCCGACGCTCGACATCGAGGACCATCGCGGCCTGGACGATACGGCAACCTATCCCTACGGGCGCACCCGCCAGCCGGGCGGTGCCGACAAGCACACCGGCAACACCACGCGCACCGACCTGCGCAAGCTCTCCGAGTGGATCAAGCTGAAGCGCGAGATGGAAGAGCGCAGGAAGAACGGCGACGGGGACGACGACACGGGCTGAAGCGCGGCGCCATGCCCGCGGGCCCGCGTTCGTCACGCGCAGCGCTCGATGTGCGCGAGCTTGCGCGCCTCCGTGAGCCGATAGAAGCGGCGCAGCTCCGCGGTCATCTCGCGCGAGGCCTCCTCCGCCGGTCGCCTCAGGCGGGTCTCGATCCGCCGGCAGAAGCGCGCCGCATAGGCACTCGCCCGCCGGTAGAGTGCCGCCCGCGCGGGCGGAAGCTGCGGGTCGACGTGGGTGCGGCCGAAGAGGATGCGGTGCAACTCATGCGGGAAGTGGCCGGGCGCCTGCCGACGCAACAGCGAAAAGGTCGCGACGTACTTGTCGATCTCGGCTTGCGTCTCGAGTTCGAGCCGCGAGACTTCGTGGTCGTGGCTGGCGTGAAACGCCAGGTAGTGGAAGTGGCTCACGCCTTCGAGCGCCGTCCAGCAATCGGCCAGGTTGGCGGCCGTGAGGCTGGCGAGCGGGTCCGCCGCGGCGAGCCGCTCGAGCACCTGCGGGTCGAGGTAGAGCGCGATCGCCACCTCATCGCCGTCGCGCGCCACCAGCAGCTGCTCATCGCAGCCGCGCGCCCGTTCCGCGCGCGGAACGCAGCCGGGATCGGTCACCAGGAAGTCGTAGACGTCGTGCCCGAGCGGCACATCGTAGATGCCGGCGAGCAGGTCCTGCAGGGCCTTGAGGACCGCTGCCGCCATCGTCAGTGCCTGAAGGGCGTGCGGGCCGCCGCCGACGGCGCCACGCCGAGGCCCGAGAGCAATCGCTCGGCGCGCCGGCTGCCGGTTTTCAGCCACACCTCGTAAAGCCGCAGGATGTCGGCGTCGCTCTGCCCGCGGCCCGCATCGCTCACCTCGTTGAGTGCATCGACGAGCCCCTGGAACTTCGCGGCAAGTTCGCCGAAGACCGGGCCGAGCGCACCACGGCCGCCGCGCCTCACCGCATCCGACAGCGTTCCGTAGGCACGGCCGCCCATCGCGATGTGGTAGTCGATGTCGATCAGCTTGCGCGCAAACCCCTGCGCGAGGAACCCCGCGACGAAGAGCGACACGTCGCCGAGCCGCTGCAGGCCGGCGCAACGCGCCTCCGCGGTGGGGGCTTCGAGCGCATCGGTGAGCATCACGACCAGCGGCCGGATCTTCGCGCCATCGGGCGTCTGCTCGAACAGCGCCTCCGAGCGCGCAAAGAGCGTCAGCAGGTTCACGACGTATTGTTCGGTCTCGCCGCCGACCGCGACCCGCTGGTGCTCGAGCGCGCTGTGCAGCGAATCGCGGAAGTATTCACGCAGGCTGTGCACGGTGACGACCATGGCCCCTACATTCCACGGATGCCGCCCGGCAAACCGTGACCGGGCACAGGGTTTGCGCAATTGCGCGGCGCGGTTCTGCATTGGCAGCCGCGCAGTTACACTGCTGACAGCGACGGGGGTCACGAATGTCTCGTTACCAATGGCTGGTGCTCGCGGCGGCCTGGCTCGGCTGGGGTTTCGACGTGTTCGACGCCCTGCTCTTCAATTTCGTCGCGCCGAACACGGTGCCGACGCTCCTCGGCCTCGCGCACGGCAGCGACGCCGCCCGTGACGCGACGGTGCTCTGGACCGGCATCCTCTCGTCGATCCTGCTGGTCGGCTGGGCGATCGGCGGCGTGTTGTTCGGCTGGTATGCCGATCGCCACGGCCGGCGCCGCGCACTGTTCGTCACCGTCGCGATGTACGCCGTCGGCACCGCGCTGTGCGCCGCCGCGACCGACATGACCCAGCTGGTCGCGTTTCGCATCCTCGCGAGCCTCGGCATCGGCGGCGAATGGGCCGTGGGTGCCGCGCTCGTCGCCGAAACCGTGCCGGAGAACCGCCGGGTGTTCGCCGGCACCCTCCTCTACACGGCCTCGCCGCTCGGCCTGCTGCTCGCCGGCGCGGTGAACTACCAGGTCGCGGGCGTGTGGTTTGCCCACGATCCCGCCAATTCCTGGCGCTACGTGTTCCTCGTCGGCCTCGCGCCGGTGGCGCTCGCCTTCGCGGTGCGCGCCTTCATCCATGAGCCCGAAGCATGGCGCCGCGCGCGCGAACGCGAGCCGCCGCCCAGTCCCCGGGAGCTCTTCGCGCCACAGGTGCGCCGCGCGACGCTGGTCGGCTTGCTGGTGTCGGTCGCCGGACTGCTGACCTGGTGGGCCTGCAACGCCTTCGTGCCGCTGCTCGGTGCCTGGCTCGCGGAAGAGCACGCGCCGGCGCTCGTCGAACGCTGGAAGACGCTCGCGGCCAATGCGTTCAACCTCGGCGGCCTGGTCGGCGCACTGGCCGCCGTGCCGCTCGCGAGCCTGCTCGGGCGGCGCGCGATGTTTGCCGCCTACTTCCTGTTTTCCGCGGCCGCCATCCTCGTGGTCTTCGGCCTCGAGTTCGCGCCCGAGGCGCGCCTGCGCCTGCTGTTCCTGGTCGGGCTCGGCGTGTACGGCATTTTCAGCACCTACGTCTTCTACCTGCCGGAACTCTTCCCGTCGCGCCTGCGCGCGAGCGGCGCCGGATTCTGCTACAACTTCGGCCGCATCATCGCGGCCTTCGGGCCGCTCGCCGTCGGCATCGTGACGTCGCGGGCCGACGGCTCCCCGGCGGCGTTGCTCGCCACGATGCTGTGGGTCGCGGCGATCCCACTGCTGGCGGCGTTGCTTGCGCCCTTCATCCTCGAAACACGCGGACAGGCACTGAGACAATGAGCGCACTGACACTGGTCATCGGCAACAAGAACTACTCGTCGTGGTCGCTGCGGCCATGGATGCTGTTGAAGCACCTCGCGCTCGACTTCGACGAAGTCGTGTTGCCGCTCGACACACCGCAGTTCAGGGAGCAGATCGGTGGGTGGAGCCCGGCGCGGCGGGTGCCGGTGCTCTGCGATGGCGAGCTTCGGATCTGGGACTCGCTCGCGATCTGCGAGTACGCCTGCGAGCTCGCCGGGCGTGGCTGGCCGCGCGAACCGGCGGTACGGGCGCGCGCACGATCGCTGGCGGCCGAGATGCATTCGGGCTTCGCCG
>CAZRLI010000206.1:0-4334 GCA_964600535.1 uncultured Steroidobacteraceae bacterium
ACATGCCGGAAGTGCTCCGGCACGAGATCGAGACGAACTATCCGAAGTACAAGTCTCCGCCGCCGGGCGACGATACGCGCCCGAACGAGACGAGCTGGACCTATTTCATGAAGAAGGTGCCGCCGCCGGCGCCCGCGGCTCGCCACTGACCCGCGCCGGGGCCGGACCGATGGTGGTCCCGGCCCCGGTTTACTTGCCTTGCGCACGGGGAGTAGCATCATTTCGTCCGCTCTTCAGATGGGATGACGGGATGACGACGATCTACGTTGGCAATCTGCCTTTCTCCGCGACTGAACAGGATGTGCGCGCGCTCTTCGAGGCCCACGGCACGGTCGAATCAGTCAAGCTGATCAACGATCGCGAGACGGGCCGCCCGCGCGGTTTCGGTTTTGTCGAGATGCCGCAGGGCGACGCACAGGGCGCGATCCAGGCGATGAACGGTCGTGAGGTGAACGGCCGCCAGCTGCGCGTCAACGAGGCGCAGGAGCGCCCGCAGCGCCCGCGCTCGAACGGCGGACCCTTCAGGCGCTGACCTGATAGCGACGGTGCCGGGTTTTCGGTCCTCCGGTCGTGACCGGAGGACCGAAAACCCGGCACCGACTCTTTCCTTGCGGCGCGCGGCGGGCTACGGTAGCGCCTCCGGAAACCTGGGGGTACCGTCGATGGCCCACGTGAAGAATTCCCTGATGGCGCTGCTCGCCATGGGCGTCGCGCTGGCCGCGTGCGCCACGACCGGCAGCACGCGCAGCAGCACCGCGGCCGACCTCGACCGCATCCTCGCCGGCGACCAGCGCAGCGAGGCCAATCGCGCACGCGACGTCTACCGCCACCCGAAGGAAACGCTGCTGTTCTTCGGCATCCGCCCCGAACAGACGGTGCTCGAAGTCTGGCCGGGTGCCGGCTGGTACACCGAAATCATCGCGCCGCTGGTCGCGGCCAAGGGCAAGTTCTACGCCGCGCACATCGTGCCGAACCCCGAGAGCAAGGGTGCGACGGCCGCGCTCAAGGCCTACGCCGACAAGCTCGCCGCGCGCCCCGACCTCTATCGCAACGTCACGGTCACGGCGATGGGCCCCGGCAGCAGCGCCGACATCGCGCCACCGGGCAGCGTCGACCTGGTCGTCACGTTCCGCAACATCCACAACTGGATGGGCCGCGACTACGCCCCCGCCGCATTCGCCGCGATGTACAAGGCGCTGAAGCCGGGCGGCACGCTCGGCGTCGTCGAGCATCGCGGCAATCCGGCGGTCGCGCAGGACCCGAAGGCCAGGAGCGGCTACGTGAACGAGGACTACGCGATCCGCATGATCGAGGCGGCCGGCTTCCGGCTGGTCGCGAAATCGGAAGTCAACGCCAACCCGAAGGACACCAAGGACTACGAGAAGGGTGTCTGGACGCTGCCGCCGAACTACGCGGCCGGCGACGCCGATCGCGACAAGTACGCGGCGATCGGCGAAAGCGATCGCTTCACCTTGAAGTTCATCAAGCCCTCCGGCCGCTAGCCGGCGGCGCAGCGCCGCCCTACCACATGCCCTTGACGCGCTCGACGGCGTCGAGCGCCGCCTGTCCCGTTTCCGCGAGCGACGCGTCGCCCAGGTTCGATCCCTGGAAGGCGACGCCGTCGAGTGTCTTCAGCACCTTTTCGGTCATGAAGCGGCTGCGCCCCCCGTAGACGTGCGCGTCGCCGTGCTTCGGCTGCTGGGTGACCGGGAACCTCAGCGGCTGCACGAGCATGAGGTCGTCCTTGGCGCGGGTCATCGCGACGTACAGCAGGCGCCGCTCCTCCTCGATCGTCTCGGCCCGGCCCGTGGCGAACTCCGACGGGAAGCTGCCGTCGACGACGTTCAGCACATAGACCGTGTCCCACTCCATGCCCTTGGCCGAATGCACGGTCGACAGCACGAGGTAATCCTCGTCGAGCAGCGGCTGGCCGGCGAGGTCGCCGCTCGCCTGCGGCGGATCGAGCGTGAGCTCCGTGATGAAGCGCTCCCGCGACGGGTACTGGCCGGAGAGCAGCTCGAGCTGGTCGAGGTCGCCGATGCGCGTGTGCACGTGCTCGTAGAGGCGCTCGAGGTGCGGCCGGTACCAGGTGCGCACCTGGTTGACCTGCCCTGCCCAGGGCAACGCGGGATCGGCGAGCGTGGTCAGAAGCTCGACGAGCTTTTTCCAGTCGAGCGCGCTGTCGGGCGGCGGCTCGAAAGTGCGCAGCGCCGTGAAGCTGCCGCCTTCCTTCACCAGGTGATCGAGGGCACGGCGCGCATTGGCCGGCCCCATGCCCCTCAGCAGCTGCAGGACGCGAAAGCCCGCCATCGCGTTGCGCGGGTTGTCGAGCCAGCGCAGGATCGCCAGCAGGTCCTTCACGTGTGCCGCCTCGAGGAACTTGAGCCCGCCGTACTTGATGAACGGAACCTTGCGCCTGGAGAGCTCGATCTCGAGCAGGTCGCTGTGGCTCGCGGAGCGAAACAGCACGGCCTGGCGCTTCAGCGGCACGTTCGCCTCGCGTGCCTTCAGCACCTGCGTGCAGACGTACTCGGCCTGGGTCGGCAGGTCCTCGACGGTGACCAGGCGCGGGCGCGTGCCGGCACCGCGCAGCGACAGCAGGTGCTTCCTGAACTGCCGCGGCGCATCGGCCATCAGCGCGTTCGACACATCGAGCACCGCCTGCGTCGAGCGGTAGTTCTGCGCGAGCGCGATCACTTCCGCGCGCGGCTGGAAATGGTCGGGGAACTCGAGGATGTTCTCGACGGTGGCGGCCCGGAAGGAATAGATCGCCTGCGCGTCGTCGCCCACCACGGTCAGGCCCTGGCCCTCGGGCGCAAGCCCGTAGAGGATGCCCGCCTGCAGGCGGTTCGTGTCCTGGTATTCGTCGACGAGCACGTGGTCGAAGTGCCCGGCGACGTGCTGCGCGAGCTTCGGCTCGCTCATCAGGATGTGCCAGTAGAGGAGCAGGTCGTCGTAGTCGAGGATCGCGAACTTCTGCTTGCGCTCCACATAGGTGCGGAACAGCTTCGAGAGGTCGCCCTCCCATTGCGCGCACCAGGGAAACTGCGCCTCGAGAGTGTCCTTGAGCGATTTCTGCGTGTTGACGCGATACGAGTAGATCGCGAGGCAGGTATCCTTGCGCGGGAAGCGCTGCTCCTTGGCCGCGAACCCGAGTTCCTGGCGGATGCCGTCCACCAGGTCCGCCGAGTCCGCGCGGTCCATCACCGAAAACTGCGGGTCGAGCCCGAGCTGGCGCGCGTAGTGGCGCAGCAGCCGGTTGCCGATCGAGTGGAACGTGCCCGCCCACCCGAGGCGCTGCAGGATCGTCTGGCTCACGCCGCCGAGGGACTCGTTGAGGGCAACCTTCGCGACCTCGTGCGCGCGCCGGCGCATCTCGAGGGCCGCACGCCGCGTGAACGTGAGCATCAGGATGCGCGCCGGGTCGACCCCGTGCATCGCCAGGTGCGCGACGCGATGGGCGAGCGTATTGGTCTTGCCGGTACCCGCGCCGGCGATGATCAGCAGCGGCCCGGCCCGGTAGCCCTGCTGGCCGGCAGGCTCGCCATGGGCGACCGCCTTGCGCTGCGCCGCATTGAGCTTCTCGAGGTGCGCGGACTTCGACATGGCCCTGCAATATACGATCCGCGCGACCGCACCGCCACGGGGCGAGGTTGTCGCGCGTCACGGATTGCCGGATCATGCGCGCTGGCTTTCCCCTGCGGTGACCCATGGCGGATGACACACCCGGCGTCGGCGGCTTCGCGCTTCGCTTCGCATTCGCGCTGCTGCTCGTGCTCCTGACCTTCAACCCCACCGGTCATTCGTACTACCACTGGCTCGCGGCCGGTTTCCCGGCGATCGACGCCCTCAAGGCCCTCGCCGGGATCGCGCTGCTGATCGGCTGGGTGGTCTACCTCGGCGCAACGCTGCGCTCGCTGGGCGCCACCGGGGTGCTGCTCGCGCTCGCATTCTTCGCCGCACTCGTCTGGGTCGCCGTGCAGTTCGGCTGGCTCGAGGCGAAGGCGCGCGCCTTCGTGTGGGTCGGCCTGGTGGTCGCCGCCGCGATCCTCGCGATGGGCGTTTCATGGTCGCATTTCCGGCGGCGCCTCACGGGCCAGGCCGATGTCGATGAGGTCGATAGCCGATGAAGCCCCCTGCCAGCCGCCGCCGGCGCGCGCAGCCCGCCGCCCTCACCGCCCTGCGCCTCGCCCCGCTGCCGCGGGGCAGGCTCCCGGCCGACCTGCGCAAGTACTTCGGCATCTGCGAGGAAAAGATCGGCTTCCTGCCGAACGTGCTCGCCGCCTACAGCTTCGACGCGGTGAAGCTGCGCGCCTTCATCGACATGTACAACG
>CAZRLI010000207.1:0-4302 GCA_964600535.1 uncultured Steroidobacteraceae bacterium
CATGGGAGAGCCCGAGCTGCAGGCCCTCGCCCCCGAGCGCCGCCAGTGCGCAGAGCGCGACGACGAGCCGCACGGTGGAGATCGGGGCCGCGCGCCGGGGAACGACCAGCACGAGCAGCGCCCCCGCGACGGCCAGGACCAACGGCAGAATGACCGCGAGCCGCGGCCCGAGGGCCCCTCCCCCCATGCCCGCCACAACGTCTGGGGCCTCCTGCGCGAACCACAGATGGAGAAAGATGGTCGCGATCCAGAAAGGGATGACGGCGGCCGCGAGCCAACGCACACGGCAGAGCCCCTGCTCCACGAACCGCGCGAGGTAGCGGGGCCGCCCCAGCACCGGTGCAGCCTCGCAGACGGTGAGGACCCGGTCGATGAACGAAAAGGGAGTCCAGTCCATCTTCCCCCTCAGTCGACGCACACCTCGCACGCCGACACCGCGTCGTGGCGCACGAGCGACCCGGTCAGATCGCCCACGCGATCGAGGCCGTGGCGGTCCAGGTACGCCAGGATACCGGCGTTCACCTTCGGACACACCAGCGGGTCGTAGAAGAGCGCGGTACCGATGCCGACGGCGCTCGCCCCCGCGATGAGGAACTCGAGGGCGTCCTCGGCGCAGGTGACCCCGCCCTGGCCGATGATGGGCACGCCGTGGGGCGCCGCCACCTGGTGGACCTCGTGCACCTTGAGGAGGGCGATCGGCTTGATGGCCGGCCCCGAGAGCCCGCCCTGGTTGTTCCCGAGCACGGGCCGGCGGGTCTCCACGTCGATGGCCATCCCCATCAGGGTGTTGATGACCGAGAGCCCGTCCGTGCCGGCCTCGATGCAGCGGCGCGCGTTCTCGCGGATGTCGGTCTGGTTCGGCGAGAGCTTGGTGATGAGTGGCTTGCTGGTGACGGCGCGGCAGGCGGCGACCACCCGCCCCGACATCTCGGGCGAATTGCCGAACACGACGCCGCCTTCCTTGACGTTGGGGCAGGAGATGTTGATCTCGATCGCATCGATCGGGGAGTCGTCGAAGCGTCGCGTCACCTCGACGTACTCCTCGAGTGTCGAGCCCGACACGTTGGCGATGAAGCGGCTCTCGCCGAAGTCGAGGCCGGGCAGGATCCTGGTGACGACGTGATCGACGCCCGGGTTCTGCAGGCCGATAGCATTCAGCATGCCCATCGGGGTTTCGCAGACGCGATGGGGCGGGTTGCCGAGCCGCGCCCTGCCGGTGGTGCCTTTCAGCACGATCGCGCCGGCGTCGCGGTTCGAGAAACCCGCGACGCGCGTGTACTCTTCGCCGAAGCCGACGCAACCGGACAGCAGGACCACGGGCGAGGCGAAGTGCAGACCGCAGAAGTCGACGGCGAGCGGATTGGCGGGGGTCATCGCTGCATTATAGGGCTGCGGGCCGCGCACGACCGGCGCCGCTTGCCCTAAGCTCCCGACACCGTGTTCCACATCATCCTTCACCAGCCGGAGATCCCGCCCAATACGGGCAACATCATCCGGCTGTGCGCCAACACCGGCGCGGCCCTGCACCTGGTGCGGCCGCTCGGGTTCACGCTCGACAAGCGCTCGCTGCGTCGCGCCGGGCTCGACTACGACGACCTCGCGACCGTGGCCGTGCACGCGGACCTCGCCGCCTGTCGGGCGGCACTCGGCAATGCGCGCTGGTTCGCGATCGAGACCGGCGGATCGCGCGCGCACAGCGACGCCGGCTTCGTGCCAGGCGACGCGCTGCTGTTCGGCTCCGAGCGCACTGGGCTGCCCGCCGCGGTCCTTGCGCAGATCCCGCCGAAGCAGCATCTTTCCCTGCCGATGCGCGCCGGCAACCGCAGCCTGAACCTGTCGAACGCGGTGGCGGTCGTCGCCTATGAGGCATGGAGGCAGTGTGGCTACCGCTAGCGCGCAGGCAAATGGCGCCTGGATCGTGCTCGCACTCATCGTCGGCATGGCCGCCGGCGTGCTGATCGCCACCGTCGGATCGCCATCGCTGGCGGCCGTCGCCACGCTGCTCGAACCCATCGGCACCTTGTGGCTCAATGCACTGCGCATGACGGTGATCCCGCTGGTGGTCGCGCTCCTCTTCACCGGGATCGCATCGGCCGCCGAAACCGCGGCCACCGGCCGGCTCGCCGGCCGCGCGATCGTGCTGTTCGTGGTCGGCTATGTGCTGTCGGTGGCAATCGGCGCCGCCTTCATGCAGGGCACGCTCGCGCTCTGGCCGCTCGAGGACGCGGCGCGCACCGCACTGCGCGCGGGCGCGAGCGCCGATGCGACGATCGTGCCGGCGATGCCGCCGCCGAGTGAGTGGCTCACCGCCCTCATCCCCGTCAACCCGATCGCGAGCGCGGCGGCCGGCGTGATCCTGCCACTGGTGGTTTTCGCGGTGTTCTTCGGTTTCGCCGCCTCGCGCCTGCCGCCGCCGCGGCGCGAGCCGCTGGTCGCGTTCTTCCAGGCGATCGGCGAGGCAATGCTCGTGATCGTGCACTGGGTGCTGTGGGCCGCGCCGCTCGGCGTGTTCGTGCTCGCGCTGGGCGTCGGCATGCGCGGCGGCCTGAACGCCGCGGGAGGGATCGTCTACTACCTCGCGCTGCTCTGTGGCGTCGGCCTGCTGCTGGTGCTGGCCACCTACCCGTGCGCCATCTGGTTGGGACGCGTGCGGCCCGGGCGCTTCGCGCGCGCCGCAGCGCCCGCGCAGGTGGTCGCCTTCAGCACGCAGTCGTCGCTCGCGTCGCTGCCGGCGATGCTGACCGGGGCGCGCGAAACCCTGGGACTCTCGGAGCGCGTCACCTCGATCGTGCTGCCGCTTGCGGTGACGCTGTTTCGCGTCAGCAGTCCCTCGATGAATCTCGCGGTGGTGCTGTTCGTCGCGCACGTGTACGAGGTCCCGGTGGGGTTCACGGTGCTCGCCGCCGGCATGCTGGTGGCCGTGGTGAACAGCCTGAGCTCGGTGGGCCTGCCGGGCCAGACCTCGTTCTTCACCGGCACCGTGCCGATCGCGCTCGCGATGGGCATGCCGCTGGAGCTGCTGCCGCTGCTGCTCGCGGTGGAGGTGGTACCGGACATCTTCCGCACCGTCTCCAATGTCACCGCTGACGTGGCGGTCGCGGCGATCGTGGAGCGCGGCGAGCAGCGGGCGGGCTGAAGCCGCTGGCTGCAGCCGCCCGCTAGGGGTCGTTTGCAGCCGCGGCATCCACTTCGGCGCGCACCGGCCGCGTCATCAGGTCCCTGACCACTGCCGCGGCCGGCACGTTCTCGTACAGCGTCCTGTGGATGCCCTCGACGATCGGCATCGACACGCCTTCACGACGCGCGACTTCCAGCACGGCACGCGCCGCGGGATAGCCTTCGACGACCTGGCCGATTTCCTGCAGCGCCGCCTGCGGCGACCTGCCGCCCGCGAGCAGCAAGCCGAAGCGGCGGTTGCGCGACTGGTTGTCGGTGCAGGTGAGCACGAGGTCGCCGAGGCCCGCGAGGCCCATGAAGGTCTCGCTGCGTGCACCGAGCGCGATACCGAGCCGCATCATCTCCGCGAGCCCGCGCGTGATCAGCGCGATGCGCGTGTTGGCGCCGAAGCCGAGGCCGTCGGCGAGCCCCGCACCGACCGCCAGCACGTTCTTGACCGCGCCGCCGGTTTCGACGCCCACGATGTCGGTCGAGGTGTAGGCGCGGAACTTCGCGGAGGAAATATCCTCGGCGAGCCGGCGCGCGAAGGCCTCATCCGGCGCCGCCACGGTCATGGCCGTGGGCAGTCCCGCGCCGACTTCCCGCGCGAAGGTCGGGCCGGACAAGACCGCGATGTTGGACCGCGCGCCCAGCACCGCGCGCGCCACCTGGTGCGGCAGCAGGCCCGTCGCAAGCTCGAAGCCCTTGGTCGCCCAGGCGATCCCGGTGGCCGGTTCGACGTGCCGGGCGACCTTGCCGAGCACTTCGCGAAACGCATGGCTCGGCACCACGACCACCACGTCGCGCGCGTCCCGCAATGCCTGCGTGAGTTGCGGCTCGACGGCAAGCCCCTCGGGGAAAGCCGCCTCCGGCAGGTAGCGGGTGTTGCGCCGCTCGCGGCCCGCGGCCAGCAGGCTCGCGCTGTCGCGGCTCCAGAGTCGCACGGCGTGGCCGGCGCGCGCGAACTGGATCGCGAGGGCCGTGCCCCAGGATCCCGCGCCGAGGACGGCGATCGGCGCGTGCGGCGAGGCGGCCGCGGCCACGTCAGTTCTTCGTCGCCTTCTGCCCGTCGGAAATCGAGCGGGCGTAGAGCGCCTCGAAGTTGACCGGCGGCAGCAGGAACTGCGGGAAGCCGCCCTGCATCAC
>CAZRLI010000208.1:0-4298 GCA_964600535.1 uncultured Steroidobacteraceae bacterium
CTTCGCGCCGGCCATCGCGCCGGTGATCGGCGGCTGGGTGCACGTCGCGTTCGGATGGCGGGCGGTGTTCGTGTTCCTCGTGTTGCTCGGGCTTGCGACCGTGCTGGTCAGTTGGTGGCGCCTGCCTGAGACCCACCCGCCCGAGCGGCGTTTCGCGTTCCAGTTCGGCGCGCTCCTCTCGCTTTCCTGGCGCATCGTGAGCCACCGCGAGTTCCTGCTGCTCTCCTTCGCGGCGGGCCTGCATTTCGCGTCGGTGATTGCCTATATCGGCGCGGCGCCCGCGATCGTGCTCGAGCGCTGGCAACTGCGCGAGACGCAGTTCGCGATGCTCTTCATACCGGTGATCGGCGGCTTCGTCGCCGGTGCCTTCGCATCCGGGCGCATGGCGGGGCGCGTCGCGCCGCGCACGCAGTGCCAGGCGGGCTACGTGATCTCGGCGATCGGCGGCCTGGCCGCAAGCACGGCGCTCGCGCTATCGGCGCAGGTGCCGATCCTCGTGCAGCAACTGCTGATCTTCACCACGGCCTTCGGCGTGCAGCTGGTATCGCCGCTCATCACGCTGCGGCTGCTCGACCTGTTCCCGGACACGCGCGGGTCCGTTTCCTCCGTGCAGGCCTTCGTCGCCATCATGATCGCCGCCGCCACGATGGGAGTCGCGGTGCCCGCGCTGCACGGCTCGCTGCTGCTGCTCGCGATCGGGTCGCTCGTCGGGGCGCTGGCGGGCTGGGGCCTCTGGCGCGTGGCGTGGGCGGCCCCGACGCGGTAGATTCCGCCGGATGAACGACGTCGAAGTCATCACCGTCGCGCATCGCTTTCGCGGCCCGGATGCTTCCGCCAACGGTGGCTACTTCGCGGGGCTGGTGTCGGCGCACTCGCCGAGCCCGGTGACGGTGCGGCTGCTCGCGCCGCCACCGCTCGACGAGGCGCTGGTCGTGCAGCGGGACGGGGCGAATGTGTGGGTCTCGCACGAGGGCAGCGCGATCGCGGAGGCGCGCGCCATGGAGGGCGGCCTGCCAGCCGCCCCTTCGCCGCCGCCTTACGACGTCGCCCTCGAAGCCTCGCGCCACTTCGCGGGCTTTCACCAGCACGACTACCCGGGCTGCTTCGTCTGCGGCACGCAGCGCGAGCGTGGCGATGGCCTGCGCATCTTCGCCGGGGCGTGGCGCGACGGCCTCGTGGCCGCACCCTGGGTGCCGGACGCCTCGCTCGCGGGCAGCGACGGCAAGGTCGCCGGAGAATTCATGTCGGCGGCGCTCGACTGCCCGGGGTACTTTGCCGCGCAGGTCGAGCGCAAGATGCTGCTCGGCGAGTTCACGGTGCACGTCGATCGCCGCGTGCACATCGACGAGCCCTGCGTCGTCATCGGCTGGCGGCTCGGCTCGAGCGGCCGCAAGCACGTCGTCGGCACCGCGCTCTACGACGAGGACGGCGAGCTCTGTGCGCGGGCGCTGGGGCTCTGGATCGAGACGAGGGGATAGTTCCGCTTCGCCAACTAGCCGAGAGTGGAGTTCGGTGCTGCGATGCGGGTTCCAATCGCGCCAGTAGCAGATCCCACTGTATTTGTTACCCTCGATACCATGGGCATTTGGGCACAGCTGACCTAAATCGGCGCCTTGGCCTCCTGCATCAGGATTCGCGCGAGAATCGGCGCTGTTTGGTCTGAAATGGAACCCACTCAACTTCGCCTTGTGAGCTAGTTTGCACACAAGTGTGGGGCGCCTATTTGTGTTAATGGAGCATAAACGGCTATTTGCGTTGGCGACCCATTGGCTTTGACAACCGAGAGACTGAATTGACAGTACCTTCAACCGGCGCCGCCATCGACCTGCTGGATGATCGGCGGATCAATGTAACTAACTCCCTCGACCGCCAGCACCGTTCCGCCCTCGGACAGTTCTTTACCCCTCGCGCCGTGGCTCAGTTCATGGCATCGCTGCTGAATTTTCCTGAGGGCGAGGAGGTGACCCTGCTGGACCCTGGGTCCGGGATTGGTTCCCTGACAGCCGCGGTGGCCCAGCGTGTCCCGAAGATACCAATTCGTGCGACTTGCTATGAGCTGGAAACTCATTTCCTAGGGGAGCTCGCCGATACGCTCGCGGCCCTGTCAAACGTCGATGGGACCGTGCATAACCGTGACTTTATCGAGCATGGGGTTCGACTGATCGCCACAGGAGAGTCACCGGGATTCAGCCACGCGATTCTTAATCCTCCATACAAGAAGATCAACGTCGAATCTTCGCATCGGCTATTGATGCGCAAGCTCGGAGTCGAAACGTCCAATCTCTACTCCTGCTTTCTTGCTTGCGCGATCGCACTCTGCCGCCCCGGCGCGCAGGTGGTTGCCATCGTGCCGCGCAGTTTCATGAACGGACTGTATTTCAAGCCATTTCGTTACTGGCTGCTAGGTCGCGTTGCGCTTACGCACCTACATGCGTTCGAACGTCGTGACCGGGCTTTCTCGGACGACGAGGTGCTACAGGAAAATGTCATCTTGCGAATGGTGGTAGGCGCCGATCAAGGGGAAGTTCAAGTCACCGCATCGACAGATCATCGGTTCCACGACACACGCCACCGGATGTGCAAATTCGGCGAGATCGTTACGCCAGATGACGAGGAATTGTTTTTGCACCTCCCGACACTTGGTTCGCCAAGCTCCGAGGGATTGCCTGGATTGCAACTTCGCGAGCTGGGTCTGGACGTATGCACCGGGCCCGTGGTTGATTTCCGGTTGCGAGAACACATCAGCAAGCTGGCTGAACCCGGTGCACCGCCACTTCTGTACGCGTCTCATTTCACTGGTGGGCGCTTCACATGGCCTCGTGAAGGCCGCAAACCCAACTCGATCCGCCGCAACGCCGAGACAGAGAAGTGGTTGATGCCGAAGGGTTGTTATGTTGTTCTAAAAAGATTTACCTCGAAGGAGGAGAAGCGGAGGGTCGTCGCTTACCTTTTCGATGGCCACGGGGTCCCTGGCGATTTTGTTGGCTTTGAGAATCATCTCAACATAATTCACAAAGATCGCCGTGGGCTGCCGCCAGCCGTAGCTCGCGGATTGGTTGCATATCTGAATTCCCAAGAAGTTGATGATTACTTCCGAGTGTTCAGCGGCCACACGCAAGTGAACGCAACTGACCTGCGACGCCTGCGCTATCCGACAATCGAAGAACTTGAGCGACTGGGAGGTACAGCGGATGCAGAAGCGGATTGCCGAAGCGCTACGCATTCTCGTTGAAGTCGGCATGCCGCGGGCGCAGCAGAACGAGCGTTCGGCGCTCTGCTTATTGGCGATTGCAGACGTGACCCCGAGGAAGCCCTGGACACAGGCGGGCGCTCCCTTGATCGGAATTACTCCGATCATGGAGTTTGCTGCCGAACATTACATGGACAAGCCATACGCTCCTAATACAAGGGAAACAATCCGCCGACAGTCAATGCATCAGTTCTGCGATGCGGGGATTGCGATCTACAATCCGGACGACCCTGCCCGCCCGGTTAACAGCCCGAAAGCCGTATACCAAATTTCTCCGGATGCACTGGCGTTAGTGCGGGCCTTCAGCACCCGAAAGTGGTCAGCCTCGTTGGCGGCATTCCGGGCGCAGCAAATAGGTTTGGCCGAAAGGTACGCTGCAGCGCGAACGATAAGTCATGTTCCGCTGAAGACGGTCGCCGGCTCAAGCATCAGGCTGTCACCTGGCGAACACAGCAATCTCATCAAGGGAATTGTCGAGGTCTTCGGTCCGCAGTTTGCGCCAGGGGGGACCCTTTTGTACGCGGGTGATACTGGCGACAAGTGGGGCTATTTCGATTCAACCGGGCTTGCCAGCCTCGGGGTAGTGGTTAACAGCCATGGCAAGATGCCAGATGTAGTTATGCATCTCCCGAAGGTAAATTGGCTGCTGCTCTGCGAGGCGGTAACGTCACACGGCCCAGTGGACGGCAAACGCCGCCATGAGCTGAAGCAAATCTTCAGCGGCTCGACAGCAGGTTTAGTGTTTGTCACTGCGTTTCCAAGTCGCGCAGTAATGACTCGATACCTCGGCGATATCGCTTGGGAAACAGAGGTGTGGTGCGCCGATACGCCGACGCACCTGATTCACTTCAATGGGGAGAGATTCCTCGGGCCCTACTGAAACCTCGCCCCGCACATCGATTCCCCGCGGCCAAGGCAGGTCGCACGGCCGCCAACCTTGGTATCAGCTAGCCACGGCGCGCGACAATTGTACCCACTATAGCTGCGGCAGCGAGCACCCACCCCGGCCACGCCGGATCGCGGTCGAGGGCGAGCCACACGATGCCGC
>CAZRLI010000209.1:0-4247 GCA_964600535.1 uncultured Steroidobacteraceae bacterium
ATGGCCGGGTGCTGTCGACGCTCGGCGAGTTGCGCAAGGACAATACCGGCTACGACCTGAAGTCGCTGTTCATCGGCGCGGAGGGCACGCTCGGCGTGATCACGGCCGCGAGCCTCAAGCTGCTGCCGCGGCCGCGCGCCGTCGCGACCGCGTTCGTCGCGGTCCGTGGCGTGGGCGCCGCGGTCGAACTGCTCAACCTGCTGCGTGACGCGAGCGGCGACCGGGTCAGTTCCTTCGAACTCATCCCGCACATCGCCGTCGACCTGACCACGCGGCACATCCCGGGCATCGCGCAGCCGCTCGCCGGCGAATACCCGTGGTACGTGCTGTGCGAGCTTGGCTCGGCACGCGCCGCGGACGCGCTCGACACGATGCTCGAAGGCGCGCTGCGCGAGGCGATGGACGGCGGCCTGCTGGATGACGCGGCGCTGGCGCAAAACGAGCGCCAGCGCGCGGCGTTCTGGCGGTTGCGCGAGTCGATCCCCGAGGCGCAGCGCATCGAAGGGCCGAGCCTGAAGCACGACGTGTCGCTGCCGACCGGCAAGCTGGCGCGTTTCGTCGAGGAAGCATCCGGCTGGATCGCCGCCAACCTGCCGGACGCAGTACTCGTCGCCTATGGCCACGTCGGCGACGGCAACCTGCATTTCAACGTGAACGCGCGCGCCGGCGCCGACCGGCTGCGTTTCGTGGCGCGGGCCGACGAGGTGCGGCGCATCGTGCACGACCTGGTCGCCTCCTTCGGCGGCAGCATCAGCGCCGAGCACGGCATCGGGCGCCTCAAGGTCGACGAGCTCGAGCGCTATGCACCACCGGTCGAGCTCGAACTGATGCGCGCGGTGAAGCGCGCATTCGACCCCAACGGCATCATGAACCCCGGCAAGGTGCTCAGGGCCCCATGACTGGATCGAACGGAAACTGGCCGCGTCCCGCGGCTGCCTGGTACATGGTCGCCGTGCTGATGATCGGCTACATCCTGTCGTTCATCGACCGGGTGGTGCTCGGGCTGCTGGTCGGCCCGATCCGTGCCGACCTCGGCGTCAGCGACACGCAGATGTCGCTGCTCTACGGCTTCGTGTTTGCGTTTTTCTACACGGTGATCGGCATTCCGGTCGCCTGGGCCATCGATCGCTACAACCGCCGCTCGATCGTGGCCGCGAGCGTCGCGCTGTGGAGCGCGATGACGATGCTGTGCGGCGTCGCACGCAACTTCACCCAACTGGCACTCGCCCGCATCGGCGTCGCGATCGGGGAAGCGGCGCTCTCGCCCGGCGCGTATTCGATGGCCGGCGACAGCTTCCCGGAGAAGCGCCTCGGGCGCGCGCTGTCGGTGTTCATGTTCGGGTTGCCGGTGGGCGTCGGCCTTGCCCTGATCATCGGCGGCCTGGTGATCAAGGCGGTGTCCGGCACCCCGGAACACGTGTTGCCGATCGTCGGAACCGTCCGCTCCTGGCAGCTCGTCTTCTTCGTCGTGGGCGTCCCGGGGCTCGCGCTCGCGCTGTGGATGCTGACGATCCGCGAGCCCGCGCGGCGCAGGCAGGGCGCCGGCGTCGAGCACGCGTCGATCGTGGCGACGCTCGCCTGGATGGCGCGGCGCTGGCGCGTCTGCGCCTCGATGATCCTCGGCTTCGCCATCCTCGGCATTGTGATCAACGTCTACCAGATCTGGGGCGTGCAGTACTTCGTGCGTGCGCACGACATGCCGGTCTCGGCAGCCGGCCTGCGCATGGGACTCGCCGTCGCGGTTTTCGGCACGGCCGGCATCTTTGCCGGCGGCTGGCTGACCGACCGCTGGCGCAGCGCGGGACGCACCGACGCCGCGATCCAGGTGGGCCTGGTGGCCGCGGTCGCGCTCGCACCGCTTTCGGTCTGGTGCACGCTGGCTGGCGATGTGACCGTTTCAACGCTGCTGCTCGCGCCGATCGGCTTCTTCACCTGCTTTCCCTACGGCGCCGGTGCGACCGCAATCGTCGTCCTCACCCCCTCGCACATGCGTGCGCAGGTGTCGGCCATCTATCTCCTCTGCGTCAACATGATCGGGATCGGCTTCGCGCCGTTCGCCACCGCGCTGCTGACCGATCGCTGGTTCCAGAGCGACCTGGCGGTCGGCAAGTCGGTGGCGATCGTGGCCGGGGCCGCGGCGCTGGTGTCCGGCGTGTTGCTGCTGCGGGCGGGCCCGCTGTTCCGGGCGGAAATCGCGGCCGCGGCCGCCCATGCCGACGAGGTACGCTGAATGATCCATCACCCGCGGAGATTCGCCCCGCTGCTGGCGGCGCTGCTCGCCGTGGGCGCCTGCAGCCGCCATGCCGAGGCCCCGGTTGCCGCTGTCCACACCGCCGAGGGTGCGCCGCGCATCGCTCTCGCGCCCGATGGCGTGCACATCGACTACCGCGTGTTCGGGCAGGGCGAGCCGCTCGTGGTGCTGATCCACGGCTGGTCATGCGATGCGAACTATTGGCGCGCGCAGATCGACGAGCTGAAGTCCTCGTTCACGGTCGTTGCGGTAAACCTCGCGGGCCACGGAGCTTCGGGCCGCAATCGCAACCAGTGGACGATCCAGGCCTTCGGCGCCGATGTCGCGGCCGTGCTCGCGGCGCTGCCCGAGGGCAAGGTCGTGCTGGTGGGCCACTCGATGGGCGGCCCGGTGGCGCTCGAGGCGGCGCGCCTCATGCCGGACCGCGTGATCGGCGTCGTCGGCGTCGACGCATTCCACGACATCGGCACGCCCGCGAGCGAGGCGGACCGCCAGTTCGCCGACGCGTTGCTGGCACGACTGGGCGCGGACTACATCGGGACGACGCGTGAGTACGTGACGAAGCAGCTCTTCCCGGCCAATGCCGACCCGGCGCTCGTGCGCCGGGTCGCCGACGACATGGCGCTCGCGCCGCCGGAGGTTGCCATTCCTTCGATTCGCGCGCTCTTCGGCTACGACTACGGCCCGGCGCTCACGACGCTGCGCGTGCCGATCATCGACATCGAAACCGACCTGCATGGGTCCGTCGACCCCGGGCAGGCGCGGCGGGTCGCGCCGACTTTCAGTGTCGAGGTCATGCCGGGGCTGGGGCACTTCCCGATGATGGAGGACCCGGCGGGATTCAATGCACGCCTTCGCAAGGCCATCCTGGGGTTCCGGCAGGGACAGCCCTGAACCCCCCAACGACCCGCGAAGTTGCGCCCCGTGCGCCGCCGGCGGGGGCGGCGCCGCTACTTCTGGCCGGCCACCTTCTGCGGCGCAGCCGTCTCGGCCGCGAGCCAGGCGATGATCGCCGCGCGGTCCTCGGCCTTGGCCATGCCCGCGAATGCCATCGTATTGCCCGGCACCACCGCCGAGGGACGCAGCAACCACTTGTCGAGCGTGGCAACGTCCCAGGTGAGGTTCGATTTCCGCAGGGCCGGCGAGTAGTTGAAGCCCGGCACCGCGGCGGCCTTGCGGCCCATCACTCCCGCGAGGTTGGGACCGAGCATCATCGGCGCGCCGGCCTTCACCTGGTGGCAGGCCTGGCACTGCGTGAAGAGCAACTTGCCACGCTTCAACTGCGCCTCGGTCGGGGCCGGGCCTGACGCGAAGGCCTGGGACGCGAGGACGATCGACAGGGTCGTGGCGGACAGCAGCGCGCGCAACATCGGCATTCCTCAGGTGGCAGGACGCCGGACATTCTACCGGGCGAGGCTGAACAGGGCCTTAAGGGTAATTACGGCACCCCTCAGGGGCGGCCGCGGCGCGGTCGAGGGATCTTCCTGAATACGGCCAGCGCGTTGTCGCGCATCAGGGCGCGGTGTGACGCCGGGCGCATCCCGAGCGCGGCGACCTCCGCGACCGCCCGCTCGGGATCGATGACCGGCCAATCGGTGCCGAAGAGCACCTTGTGGCTGCCGTAGGAATTCGCGTAGTGGACGAAGGCCTTCGGCCAGTGCCGCGGCGCGTAGGCATCACCCGCGAGGTAGACATTGCTGTGCTTCCAGGCCATTGAAATGGCCTCATCGGTCCACGGCACCCCGATGTGTATCCCGATCAGCGCGAGCTCGGGGAAATCGATCGCGACCCGGTCGAGCGTGATCGGGCGACCCACCGAGGGCAGGCGGCGGCTCTGCGAATACACGAGGTTGTGGCCGATCTGCATCATGATCGGGACGTCGAGCTCGGCACACTTGGCGTAGTACGGATAGTATTTCGCATGGTCGGGCGCCAGCTCGAACCAGTGCGGATAGAGGTGCGCGCCGACGAAACCGAGCGACTTCACCGCGTGCTC
>CAZRLI010000210.1:0-4234 GCA_964600535.1 uncultured Steroidobacteraceae bacterium
GATGGACGGGCAGTAGCGCGGTCCCACGCCCTCGATCACGCCGGTGTACATCGGCGAGCGCGCGAGGCCCGCGCGGATGATCTCGTGCGTCTGCGCGTTGGTGCGGGTGATGTGGCAGCTCACCTGCGCCGGGTGGTCCTCGGGTCGGCCGAGGAAGGAGAACACCGGCACGGGCGTGTCGCCCGGCTGCTCCTCCAGCGCCGAATAGTCGATCGTGCGGCGGTCGATGCGCGGCGGTGTGCCGGTCTTGAGCCGGCCGACGTTGAACGGCAGCTCGCGCAGCCGCCGCGCTAGCGCGTTGCTGGGCTGGTCGCCGGCGCGGCCCCCTTCGTAGCTGGCGAGGCCCACGTGGATGCGGCCGCCGAGGAAGGTGCCGGCGGTCAGCACCACCGCCGGCGCGCGGAAGCGCAGGCCCATCGCGGTCACCACGCCGGCGACGCGTCCGCCCTCGAGGAGCAGGTCGTCGACCGGCTGCTGGAAGAGGTCGAGATTCGGCTGGCTCTCGAGCGCGTGCCGTACCGCCGCCCGGTAGAGCACGCGGTCCGCCTGCGCCCGGGTCGCGCGCACCGCCGGCCCCTTGCGGGCGTTGAGCGTGCGGAACTGGATGCCGGCGCGGTCGGCCGCCCGTGCCATCAGGCCGCCGAGCGCGTCGATCTCGCGCACCAGGTGGCCCTTGCCGATGCCGCCGATCGCGGGGTTGCAGCTCATGGCACCGAGCGTCTCGATGGACTGCGTGAGCAGCAACGTGCGCCGGCCCATCCGGGCCGCGGCGAGCGCAGCCTCGGTCCCGGCGTGACCGCCGCCGACCACAATGACGTCGAAGATTTCCATAGGCTTCAAGGGCTTGGTGCCGAATGCCTATTGTACGGCATATTGGCGGGATGACGGCCACGCACCTGACGGCTTGAAGCGCGCGATCGCGATCGCGCTGCTCGCCGTGCCGGCCGCGGGGCTCGCGGCCCCGGGCGCCGCGTTCACGCCCTGCCAGCTCGTGCACCCGGCCGGCATCGCGACGGTCGCGGCAGAGTGCACGCGCATCGCGGTACCCGAGGACCACGCCCATCCCGGGGGGCGCCGGATCGAGCTGTTCGTGGCGCGGGTGCCGGCGATCAGCGCGCGCAAGGCCGACGACCCGCTCTTCATCTTCGCGGGCGGCCCGGGCGCGGCCGCGAGCGAGTTCTATGCCGGGGTCGCGCCCGCCTTCGCGCGCGTCAACCGCGACCGCGACATCGTCCTCGTCGACCAGCGCGGCTCGGGCCGATCGAACGCGCTGCGCTGCGAGTTCGACGATGAGGCGATGCTCGGTACCGGCGAGGACGACGTACAGGTGCAGACCCGCCGCTGCCTCGCCGAAGTGTCCGGCCACGCGCAGCCGTCGCTGTACACGACGAGCGAGGCGGTGCGCGACCTCGAGCTCGTGCGCCGCACGCTCGGCTACGATCGCATCGATCTCTACGGCGTCTCCTACGGCACCCGCGTCGCGCAGCACTACCTGCGTCGCCACGGCGACCGCGTGCGTGCAGTGGTCCTCGACGGCGTCGTCCCGCCGCAGCGCATCCTCGGGCCGGACATGGCGCTCGACGCCGAGGATGCGCTGCGCCATGCGCTCACCCGCTGCGCCGGGGACACGGCCTGCCACGCGGCCTTCGGCGATCCGGCCCTGCAGTACCGCTCGCTGCGTGCGCGGCTCGCGGACCGGCCCAGCGCGGTGCTGATGCCGGCACCGCGCAGCGGGGAGCGCGTGGCGCTCGAGTTCGGTGCCGCGCAGTTCGCGACGGTGCTGCGCCTCTCGACCTACAGTGCCGAGCAGGCCGCGATCCTGCCGCTCGCCCTGTTCGAGGCCAACATGCACGGCAACTTCGTGCCGCTCGCGGGCCAGTACCTGCTGATGACCGATGCCCTGAGCGGCCAGATGGCTTACGGCATGCACCACAGCGTCGTGTGCAGCGAGGACGCGCCGTGGTTTGGCGAGGCGCCGGTGGATCGTGCAGCGCTCGCCGCAACCTTCATCGGCACGGAGCAGCTCGACGGCCTGACCGCGCTCTGTCGCATCTGGCCGCACGGTGTCCCCGACCCCGACCTGCATGCGCCGCTGCAAAGCGACGTGCCGACGCTGCTGCTGTCCGGCGGCGCCGACCCGGTGACGCCGGCGCGCGACGCGGAACGCGCGGCGCGGGGACTCGCGCACTCGCTGCAGGTGGTCATCGAGGGCATGGGACACGGGCAGATCGGCGCCCCCTGCGTCGATCGGCTGGTTGCGGACTTCCTGCGCGCCGGCAGCGTACGGGCGCTCGACACGAGCTGCGTCAGCCGCGTGCGACCGATGCCGTTCTTCACGACGCTCGCAGGCCCGGCCCCGTGATCGCGGCCGAGGGCCTCGTGAAGTCCTTCGGCGGCGTGCAGGCCGTGCGCGACGTCACGCTGCACGCCGGGGACGGTGCGATCACCGGGCTCCTCGGCCCGAACGGCGCGGGCAAGTCGACCACGCTGCGCATGCTGTGCACCGTGCTCGCACCCGAGGCCGGCGAGGCCTGGATCGACGGCGCGCACACCGTACGCGAGTCGCTCGAGGCGCGGCGGCGGCTCGGTGTGCTGACCCACGACTCCGGCCTCTACCCGCACCTCACCGCGCGCGAGAACATCCTCTACTTCGCGCAGCTGCACGGCATGGCGCGCGTCGCGCGCGAGCGGCGCGCCGACGAGCTGATCGAGTGGCTCGAAATGGCGCCGTTCGCGAACCGACGCGCAAAGGGTTATTCGCAGGGCCAGCGCATCAAGACGGCGCTCGCCCGCGCCCTCGTGCACGGCCCCCGCAACGTGTTGCTCGATGAGCCGACCAACGGCCTCGACGTGATGGCGGTGCGGAACCTGCGCGTGCTGCTCGCGCGGCTGCGCGACGCGGGACACTGCGTGTTGTTCTCGAGCCACGTGATGCAGGAGGTCTCGGCACTGTGTGACGTCGTCGTGGTGCTGGCACGCGGCAGCGTGGTGGCGCGTGGCACGCCCGCGCAGCTGCGTGCCGCCACCGGCTGCGACTCGCTCGAGGATGCCTTCGTGAAGCTCATCGGCAGCGCCGAGGGACTCGGCTGATGGCGAGCTGGGCCGCCCTGTTGACCGTATGGCGAAAGGAGGTGCGGGAGAGCCTGCGCGACCGGCGCACGCTGCTGTCGGCGCTGCTCTTCGGGCCGCTTTTCGGGCCGCTGGTGCTCGCGGCCTCGCTGCAGTTCCTCGTGCACCGCACGACCGAGGAAGCCGACCAGCGCCTGACGCTCGCCGTGCGACACGCCGAGCGTGCGCCCCAGCTCGTCGAGTGGCTCGAGGCGCGCAATGTCGCCGTGACCCGGGTTGTCCTCGACGACGGGGCCACGCGACGCGCGGTGCGCGAGCGCACCTGGCCGCTCGTGCTCTCGATCCCCGAGGATTTCGGGTCACGCCTCGGCGCCGCCCGGCCTGCCTCGTTGCAGCTCTACAGCGACGCATCGGCCGGGCGGGTCGATCGCGACGGCGCGCGCGTCAAGACGCTGATCGCGCAATACGGCGCGAGCATCGGGCGGCTGCGCCTGCTGGCGCGCGGCGTGGACCCGCTGCTGCAGGCGCCCCTCGCCGTGCAGGACATCGATGTATCGACGCCGCAGAGCCGCTCGGTGATGGTGCTCGGGATGCTCAGCTATCTGGTGCTGCTCGCGATGATCCTCGGCGGGCTCTACCTCGCGATCGACGCCACGGCGGGCGAACGCGAACGCCACTCCCTCGAGCCGCTGCTGACGACCCCGGTGCCGCGCGAGGCGCTGATCTACGGCAAGATCCTCGCGTCGGCGACCTTCATGCTGCTGTCGCTCGCGCTCACCGTGATCGCCTGCGCGATCGTGCTGCGCTTCGTCGATCTCGAGAATTTCGGCATGACGGCCCGCCTCGATGCCGGAGTCGTCGCGCGCATCATCCTCGCGACCGCGCCGCTCGCGCCCGCCGCGGCGGGCCTCATGACCGTGGTGGCGTCGTTCACGCGCAGCTATCGCGAGGCACAGACCTGGCTCGGCGCGGTGATGCTCGTGCCGACGCTGCCGATCGTGTTCGTGGGCCTCGCCGAGCTGCAGCCGAGCCTCGCGCTCATGGCGGTACCGTCGCTCGGGCAGCATTTCCTGATCACGGCGCTGCTGCGCGGCGATGCAATCCCCGTGCTGCAGGCGCTGGTGTCGGTGCTGTCGAGCCTGGCGCTGGGTGCGCTGCTCGCCTG
>CAZRLI010000211.1:0-4208 GCA_964600535.1 uncultured Steroidobacteraceae bacterium
CAAACCCGCTAGTTTACACGCTGAAGCTCTCCCCGCAGCCGCATTCGCCCCGGACGTTGGGGTTCGAGAAGCGGAAGGCCTCGTTGAGGCCCTGCCTGACGAAGTCCACGGTCGTGCCCTCGACCAGTGGCAGGCTCTGCGGGTCGACGAAGACCTTGACGCCGCGGTCCTCGAAGACCCGGTCATCCGGTTGGGCCTCGTCGGCATAGTTGACGACATAGGCGAAGCCCGAACAGCCCGTCTTGCGCACCCCGAGGCGCAGGCCGAGCCCCTTGCCGCGCGAGGCGATGAAGGTCTTGACGCGTTCCGCCGCCGAGGGGGTCAGGTGAATGCTCATGGGCCCATTTTACGACGGTCGCCCGGCGGTGGGGTTCCCCGTCGGCCAATTCGCGACGCAGGCCCGCAGCGCATCCTCGATCACCAGCAGGCGGCCGAGCTTCGCCACCGGCACCTCGAACTGGCGCGCCCAGTCGGCGGGCGTACCGGGCACGAGCGCCTCGCGCCGCCGCCCGCAGAGCTGCCCCGCGAGCCAGCTCGCGACGGCGAGCGTGTGCGGGCAGCCGTAGGCCTGGAACCGCGCCTCCGCCACCTGCGGGCCGGCAAGGCGCAGCAGGAAGCGCACGCGGGTGCCGGTCGACTCGCGGCCGGCCTCGCCGCGCACGTGGGGCACCCCCGGCGGAAAGGCCCCGCCATGGGCGAGGCTGGTGAAGTACTCGCGGGCGAGCGGACCCAGGGGATCCCCGCTCACGGTGCGATGCCCCGCAGGCACGTGACCACGCGCCGCACCGCCGCCGACGCGCGCTCGATGTCGGCTGCGCGCGTGTAGCGGCCGAAGCTGAAGCGCAGCGAGCTCTGGGCGAGTTCCGTGCTGTGGCCGAGCGCACGCAGTACGTAGGACGGCTCGCCGCTCGCCGAGTTGCATGCCGACCCGGTCGAGACGGCAATGTCGGTGAGCGCGGTGACGAGGCTCTCGCCCTCGACGCCTTCGAATGACAGGTTGAGGATCGCGGGCGAGCCGTGTTCGAGCGGGCTGTTCAGGTGCAGGCCCGGCAGGTCCGCGAGCGACTGCCACAGCGCCTGGCGCAGCGCCCGCATGCGGGCCGCATCGGCGCCCCCCTCCTCGCTCGCAATTGCGCTCGCCCGGCCGAATCCGGCGATCTGGTGCGTGGCCAGGGTGCCGGAACGCAGCCCGCGCTCGTGCCCGCCGCCGAACACGATCGGTGCGATCCAGGGCCGCGCGGCCTCCCTGACATACAGCGCCCCGATGCCCTTGGGGCCGTGGATCTTGTGCGCGGTGAGGGAGGCGAAATCAAGCCGCCCCGCCGGGACGGCGGGGAGCTTGCCCACCCCCTGCGCGAGGTCGCAATGGAACAGCACGCCGGCGGCGCGGCACGCATCGCCGATCGCGGCGACATCCTGCACGGCACCGGTTTCGTTGTTCACGTGCATGATGGAGACGAGGAGCGTCGCCGGCGTGAGTGCCGCACGCACGGCCTCCACGCTGATGCAGCCGTCGCGACCGGGCGTGAGCCAGGTGACGGGGCAGCCCTCCTTCTCGAGCCGGCGCAGGGGATCGAGCGTCGCGCGGTGCTCGGTGCGCGCCGAGACGAAATGGCGGCGGCGATCGGCGTTTGCGCGCGCGGTGCCGAGGATCGCGAGGTTCGACGCCTCCGTCGCGCCCGAGGTGAAGACGATCTCGCCCGGCTGGGCGCCGATCAGCGCCGCCACCTCGGCGCGCGCCGCCTCGACGCGCCGCGCCGCATCGCGGCCGTATGGGTGGGTGGTGGACGCGGGGTTGCCGTAGGCACCCGCCCCGGTGAGACACTCGACCATGACCGCCGCGACCCGCGGGTCCACGGCGGTCGTCGCGGCGTTGTCGAGGTAGACCGGCGCCCACGCGCCGCCCGCGCTCATCGCGGCTCGCGCGGCGGGCACTTGCTGCCGGCCACCTTGCGCCGTCCCTGCACCGCCGCGAGCACGCCGCGCAGGATATTCACCTCGTTCTGGTCCATCTCCGCGCGCTGGAAGAGCCGCCGCAGGCGCTGCATCAGGTGCGTGCCGCTCGCGGTCCGATCGCGGAACTCGATCGCCGCGAGCGCCGCCTCCAGGTGTTCGAAGAAACGCTCCATTTCGGCGACCGTCGCGAACGGCACCGCAGCCGGCGCGGCCTCGACCCGCGCGCCGCGCGCGCGATAGATCTCGTAGGCGATCAGCTGCGCAGCCATTGCGAGGTTGAGCGAGGTATAGGCGGGGTTCGCCGGAATGCGCGCGAGCAGGTGCGCCGCATCGAGCTCCTCGTTCGAGAGCCCGGCGCGCTCGCCGCCGAACAGCACCGCGACCGGGCTGTTCGCCGCCTCGCGGACGATGCGCTGCGCGGCGTCGCGCACGTCGATCACGCGATGGTTGTGTTCGCGCTCGCGCGCGGTCGTGGCGACCACCAGCCCGCAGTCGCCGATCGCCGCGCGCACCCCGTCGGCGACCCGCGCCGCGGCCAGCACGTCGTCGGCACCGGAAGCGCGGGCCGTGGCCTCGGGGTGCGGAAACTCGCGCGGGCGCACCAGCATCAGGCGGTCGATGGCCATGTTTTTCATGGCCCGGGCCACCGCCCCGATGTTGCCGGGGTGCTGGGTGCCGACCAGCACGAACCTGATGTCCGCCGCGTGCATCGTGATATTGTAGTGCCTCCCCGCCGAGCCCGTTCCCCATGCAACCAGCTGTCAACATCGCGGTCCGCGCCGCGCGCCGCGCCGGCGAAATCATCGTCCGCAGCATGAACCGGCTGGAGGGCATCCAGGTGACCTCCAAGGGCCGCAACGACTTCGCCAGCGAAGTCGATCGCGCCGCCGAGCAGGAAATCATCGCGATCATTTCCAGGGCCTACCCGCAGCATGCTTTCCTCGCCGAGGAAAGCGGCCGCAGCGGCGACTCGGAAACGGTCTGGATCATCGATCCGCTCGACGGCACCACGAACTACCTGCACGGCTTCCCGACATTCGCGGTCTCGATCGCCTGCCAGCACCGCGGCCGGCTCGAGCACGCGGTGATCTACGACCCCATGCGCCAGGAACTGTTCACCGCGAGCCGCGGCGACGGCGCCCGCCTCGAGAACCGCCGCCTGCGCGTCAGCAATCGCCCGGGCCTGGAAGGCGCCCTCGTCGCGACGGGGTTTCCGTTTCGCGCGAACCAGGACTATGCCGACGCCTACCTGGCGCAGTTGAAGGCCGTGATGCAGTCGACCGCCGGGGTGCGCCGCCCGGGCGCTGCGGCGCTCGACCTCGCCTATGTCGCCGCCGGCCGCGTCGACGGATTCTGGGAAATCGGCCTCAATCCCTGGGACACGGCCGCCGGTGCGCTGCTGATCCAGGAGGCGGGCGGCCGCATCGGCACGCTCGATGGCTCGCCGTACGAGTTGTCACCGCATGTGCTCGCGGGCACCCCGAAGGTCTACGAGGCGCTGCTCGGGATCCTCGCGCCGCACCTACCCGACTCGCTGAAGCGCGCCTGAGCCGCCGCGGCGCGGTGCCGCGGCCTACCCGCCGCGCGACGCGCGCTCGCGCATCGGGCTCGCCCAGTAGCCGTACAGGAAATACACGATCACCGAGCCGGCGAGGAACCAGGCGAAGAAGTGCAGCACGCGCGGCTCGACCTGGGTGATCAGGAACAGGCAGGAGAGGATGCCGAGGAGCGGCGTGACGGGATAGAACGGAGTCCTGAACTGCCGCGGCAGGTCGGGCCGGGAATGGCGCAGCCACATGACCGCGAGGCATACGATCGCGAACGCCGCGAGCGTGCCGATCGAGGTGAGGTCACCGAGCGTGTTGATGTCGAGCACCGCCGCCGCCAGCGCGACCACGACGCCGACGATCAGCGTGTTGATCCACGGCGTCTTGAAGCGCGGGTGCACCTTGGCGAGCGCGTTCGGCAGCAGTCCATCGCGCGACATCGTGTAGAAGACGCGCGTCTGGCCGAACATCAGCACGAGGATCACCGAAGACAGGCCGGCGATCGCGCCGATCTTGATCGCCTTCACGAGCCAGCCCCACTGCGGGCCGAAGGTATCCGCGGCGACCGCCACCGGGGCCGCCACGTTGAGCTTGGTGTACGAGATGACGCCGGTCAGCACGGCCGAGGTCGCCATGTAGAGGATCGTGCAGATGACCAGCGAGCCGAGGATGCCGAACGGCATGTCGCGCCGCGGATTCTTCGCC
>CAZRLI010000212.1:0-4203 GCA_964600535.1 uncultured Steroidobacteraceae bacterium
GCACGGTATCGGTGGCCGTCTCAGGACCACGCGACACGATGTAGTCGACCACCGTCCCGGGCGCCACCTCCGACCCGGCGGGCGGGACGGTCCGGATGAAGGCGGACGCCGGCACGCTCGCGTTGAACCGGTCGATGCGGCGACCCACGCCTGGGGTACGAAGGTCATGCGGGTCGAGATCAAGGATCTGACGCCACCGGCGGATCTCACGCAATCGATGGCGCGGCAGATGAAGGCCGAACGCGACAAGCGCGCCAACATCCTCGACGCCGAGGGCTTCCGCCAGGCCGCGATTCTCAAGGCCGAGGGCGAGAAGCAGTCGGTGGTGCTCGCCGCAGAGGGCAGCAAGGAAGCGGCGTTCCGCGAGGCGGAGGCGCGCGAGCGCCTGGCGCAGGCCGAGGCGCGCGCCACCGCCATGGTGTCACAGGCGATCGCGCAGGGCGACGTGCAGGCGATCAACTATTTCGTCGCGCAGAAGTATGTCGATGCGCTGAAGGAATTCGCCTCCTCGCCGAACCAGAAGGTGCTGTTCCTGCCGATGGAGGCGAGCGCGCTCATTGGCACGATCGGCGGCATCGCGGAGCTGGCGAAGGACGCGATGGCGAAGCAGGGCGGCGGGGCCGCGCCACCGGCGAGGAAGCCATGAGGGAGTTCCTGATGCACCTCGAATGGTGGCACTGGTGGATCGCCGCCGCGGTGCTCGCCGCGCTCGAAACCTTCATGCCGGGCGCCGTTGCGATCTGGTTCGCGGTGTCAGCCGCGGTCGTCGGGGCGCTGGTGCTGGTCATCCCGGTGCCGTGGCAGCTGCAGCTGGTGCTGTTTGGCGCACTCGGCATCGCCGCGATCGTCGCGTTCCGCAGCTACGTGAAGCGCAACCCCGAGGATTCCGCGCAGCCGGGCCTCAACCAGCGCGGCGCCCAGTACATCGGCCGGGAGTTCACGCTGGTCGAGCCGATCCAGCAGGGCTTCGGCAAGGTGCGCGTCGGCGATACCGTGTGGAAGGTCGCCGGGCCCGCGCTGCCGAACGGCGCGCGCGTGCGCGTGACAGGAGTCGACGGCGCGGTGCTCACCGTCGTCGCGAGCGAATAGGGCAGGCAACAGAAGCGGGAGGCTCGCCATGCTGGTCAGGCACGTACTCGATCGCAAGGGTCACGCGACCCATTCCGTCAGCCCTGAAACCACCGTGCTGGAAGCGCTGCGCCGGATGGCCGAGCACGAGGTCGGTGCACTGCTCGTGATGCAGGGCGACGCCGTGCTCGGCGTGATCTCCGAGCGCGACTACGCGCGCAAGGTCGCGCTGCACGGACGGGCCTCGCGCGACACGCAGGTCTCGCAGATCATGTCGGCTCCCGCCGTCACCGTGTCGCCCGACGACACCATCGACGCCTGCATGCGCCTCGTCACCGACAAGCGCATCCGCCACCTGCCCGTGATGGAGCGGGGACGTGTCGTCGGCGTGCTGTCGATCGGCGACCTCGTCAAGTCGATCCTCGGCGAGCAGCGGGAAACGATCGAGCAGCTCGAAGCGTATATCCGCAGCTGATCGCCACAGACCCATGCGCCCGCGGATCAAGTCCATCCCGTGCCTCGCCATGCTCCTGGCGCCAGCCGTGGGCCTCGCGGCGGCGAAGTGCGAGCAGCCATGGTCCTGTGACGGCGTCGCACGGATCGTCGCGATCGGCGACGTGCACGGTGCGCTCGCCGAGTACCAATCGATCCTGCGCGCCACGGGCCTGCTGGATGACGCGGGGCACTGGGCGGGCGGCGCGAGCTTCCTCGTCAGCACCGGCGACCTGGTCGACCGCGGGCCCGATTCGACCGGCGTCATCGCACTGCTGCGGCGGCTCGAGGCCGAGGCGCCCGCGGCCGGCGGCCGGGTCCTCGTGACGCTCGGCAACCACGAGGCGATGAACCTGATCGGCGACCTGCGGTACGTGGTCGCCCCGGACTACGAGGCGCAGGCGGCGCAGGAAAGCACGGCCATGCGCGATGCGGCATTTGCCGCATTCCGATCACACGACGGGGCCGCCGGTCCCGCGCAGGACGCGGCCCGCGCCGCGTTCGACCGGCAGTTTCCGCATGGCTGGTTCGCGCGGCAGCAGGCATTCAGCGCCGCTGGCGAGGTTGGCCGCTGGCTGCTCGCCCGGCCCCTGATGGTGCGCGTGAACGGCGTGCTGTTCACGCACGGCGGCCTGCCGCCGGGCCTGGCGACCCAGTCGCTGGCGGCCATCAACACGACCTCGCTGCACCAGGACCTCGTCGACTACACGACGGCCTGGCACGCGCTCATCGCCGCCGGCCTGCTCGACGCCGATACCGATGACGACGCCCGGGTCGCGCTGGCCGGGCAGCGGCTCGCCGCCTATTCGGGGCCCGATCGCGAGCAACTCGCGGCCCTCGTCGCCACGCTCAAGCGCACGGACGAGTCGCCCGTCAACACGGTGGCCGGCCCCCTCTGGTATCGCGGCACGGCGATGTGCAACAGCGCCTTCGAAACCGACACCGTCACCCGCGTACTCGCCCAGCTCGCCGGTACCAGCGTCGTCATCGGCCACACGATCACGGAAACCAAGCGTGTCACCACCCGCATGGATGGTCGCGTGACGATGATCGATACCGGCATGCTGCCGGCGTATCACGGCCAGCCCTCGGCACTCGTCATCGAGGGCGACAGCCGCAGCGTGATCTATGCGCGCGCAGCCGGCGAGCGCGCGATGCCCGAGCCCGAAGCGCGCCGCGTGGGCGATCGCCCGGGTGGCCTGACCGATGACCAGCTCGGCGAGTTCCTCGCGCAAGCCGACATCGTGGCCGACAACGCGCCGCCGCTGGCGCGCGAGGGCACGCGGCTGCTGACCCTGAAGCAGGGCGAGCTGAGCCTGCGGGCGCTGTTCATCACGGCGACCGCGGCGGGCCGATGGCAGAACGAGGTCGCCGCCTATCGCCTCGATCGCCTGCTCGGCATCGACATGGTGCCGGTCACGATCGAGCGAACGATCGACGGCAGGCCGGGCGCGCTGCAGTACTGGATCGACAAGACGATCAGTGCCGCGGTGGTCGAGCGCGATCGCATCAGGTTGCCGCGCTGGTGCAGCCTCGAATCGCAGTACGGCCTGATGCGTGCGTTCGATGCGCTGGCAGGCAAACTTGCGCGCACATCGGCGGACGTGGTGATCGGCCAGGACGACGGGCTTGCGCGCCTGATCGACCAGGCGGGCGCTTTTCCGACTTCGCGCCGGCTCGATGCGCGCGTCGCGAAGCCCCAGGTGGGCGAGGAACTGGCGCGCCGGCTGCGTGGCCTGTCCGCCGCGAGGCTGGCGGCGGCCCTGTCACCGTGGCTCGACCGGGCACAGCAGAAGGCGATCCTCGCGCGGCGCGACGCCCTGCTCGGCACTCGTTGAGAAGCGCTCAGAACGCCTTGACGAGGATCGCGACCGTCAGCGCGACGTGGATGCCCGCAAACAACCACGGCACCAGCAGCTCCACGGTCGTCGTCTGCAGGTATTGCCGCCGCGAGTGACCGGAGTCGAGCGCGGCCCATTCGGCGGCGAACGGCGCGAACGGCAACACTTTCTCCATCGCGAGGATCACCCGGAACTTGCCGGCATTCAGCTGCCGGTAGGAGAGCACCATCATCCACCACGCGATGCACATCAGCACCGCAGCGGTCGCGGGCGCGATCACCAGGGTGCGCGAGGCTATGAGGCCTTCCTTGAGTGCGACGGCGAGCGCGCCGACCACCGCGGTGTTCATGCCGACGAAGAAGGAGTTGGCGAGCATGCGCCGGCTGCTGACCCGGTCGGCCATTTCCACGCTGATCTGGTACTGCCGCAGCGCGTGGTACTGATAGTCATCACCGTATTCCTCGGGCGTATTGACGCGCAATGCGGTGGTGATGGAGTCGTCGTCCGGCTTCATGCGCAACTCCTAATGGGAAGGCAGGTGGCGCAGCTTGCGATCGCGGTTGAGCAGCACCCAGGTCGCCTGCTCCGAGAGCGCCGCACGCCCCAGTGAATAGAGGATGGAACGCCGGTCGTGGTCGTTCGAATCGCCCTGCAACTGGGCGCGCGCCTCGTCGAACAGCCGGTACATGTAGGCGTACTGGCGCGCCAGTTCCTTGGCCGCGGTCTTCTGCAGCCAGGCCTCGAGGATGCCCGCGACGAGCGGCAGCAGGCCCATCGTCACGACCAGCGGCGTCTTCACGTA
>CAZRLI010000213.1:0-4184 GCA_964600535.1 uncultured Steroidobacteraceae bacterium
GAGATTGAGCTTGCGCTTGATGCTCTGGCGATGGGACTCGACCGTCTTGACCGACAGGGTCAGGTCGGCGGCGATCGCCCGCGAGGACAACCCGCGGCCGAGCTTCGCGAGCACCTGGATCTCGCGGTTGCTCAGGCGCGTGAGCGGATCCTCCGCCACCCCACCCGCCGGCATCGCGCCGCGCGTGCGCAGGCGCGCCTGGAGCGCTTCGCTCAGGTAGACCTTGCCGGACAGCACGCGGCGCAGCGCTATCAGCAGCTGGCCGGACGCCGCCTCCTTCATGATGTAACCGCGGGCCCCGGCGGCGAGCATCCGCTCGGCGTAGATCGACTCCTCATGCATCGACAGCACCAGCATCGGCAGGTCGGGCAGGTGCGCGCGCACGTCGCGCACGAGTTCGAGGCCGTCGCCCTGGCCGAGGGTGAGGTCGACGATCACGACGTCCGGCAGGAGCTCGCGGATTGCGCGCTTGGCGTCCGCCACCGTCTCCACCTCGCCGCACACGGCGAGGTCGGGCGACGCCTCGATCATGCGCACGAGGCCGTGCCGCACGATCGGGTGATCGTCGACGATCAGGACGCGGCGGCGCGCTGGCTGGCCGTCAATGGGCATGTGCACTCCACGCGTACACCCTTGTCGCCCGCCTGCCTGACCTCGAGGCTGCCGCCAAGCATCTGCGCGCGATAGCGCATGATGCGCAGCCCGAGCCCCGTGGGCGGCGTCGCGGCGGCGCTGAAGCCGCGCCCATCGTCGGTGATGCGCAACCGGATACGACCCTCCGCCAGCTCGAGTTCGATGCCGACGTGGCGCGGATTCCCGTGTCGTATCGCATTGATCACCGCTTCCTGCGCGATCCGGTAGAGATGGTTGAGTGTGGCTTCCGCCAGCTCCAGGGGCCCATCGAAGCGCGTTACTATCGTGACGTCAACTCCATGGCGGTCGCGCATGCGCGCCGCGAGCACCTCGAGCGCCGCGGCGAGGCCACCGCGTGCCGCGGTAACCGGCGACAGCCCGCTCGCGATCACCCGGGTGTTCTCGATCGCGGCATTGACGAGGCCGATCACCTCCTCGACATCGGCCCGCGCCTCCGAACGCTCCTTGCGCAGCTGCCCGGCCACGCCGCGCAACAACAGCGCGATCCCGGTCAGGTCCTGCGAGAGGCCGTCGTGCAGGTCGCTGCCCATGCGCTGCTGTTCCCGGTGCGCCACGTCGAGCAACTCGCGTTCGAGCAACTTGCGGGTGCTGACGTCGGTCGCGTTGATCACGATGCCGGCGCCGCTGGCGGCGACCGCATGCACCGGGCGGATGCGCAATTCGAAGCAGCGCGTCCCGCCATCGGGCGCGAGGAACTCCTGTTCCTCGATGCGCGCCTTGCCGGACCGCAGCACCTCTTCCGCGAGCCCCAGCAGGTTGCCCCGGCGCTGCCGCGGGGCCATCTCCCGCAGCGTGTGCCCGACGATGTCCTGCGGCGCGCGGCCGCCGAAGCCGTGGTTGATGAAGACGAAGCGCAGGTCGCCGTCGAGCATCACCAGCCAGTCGGAGGTCACGTCGGCGATGGTGCGCAACACGGATTCGGTGGCGCGCGACCGCTCTTCGGCGACATGCCGCGCCGTGTTGTCGGTGATCGCGACGCTGAGCCCCCGGATCGCGCCCTGCTCGCTGACGGGTGACGCGCGGCTGAGGAGATAGCGGGGCTGCGCGCTGCCATGGCACTGGTCCGGTACCTCGATCTGCTCGGACTGGCCGGAATCGAGGACGCGATTGAAATGCGCGATGAACTGCTCGCGGCAGTTCGGCGGGAGGAACTCGGCGATCGGCCGGCCGACCAGCGTGGCGTCCATGTGCGGCGGCCAGCTGCGGTTGGCGAACTGCACGACGAGATCGCCGTCGAGCAGCAGCAGGTGGTCCGGTGCATGCCCGGTCACCGCGTGCAGGGTGGCGACCGCCCGCTCGCGGGCCGCGACCTCTTCCTGCATGCGGGTCACGTCGACCAGCACCCCGGCCATGCGCGCGGGCGTGCCGTCGGCGGCGCGGGCCGTCACGCGGCCGCGCTGCATGACCCAGCGCCATTCGCCCTGTGCGTTGCGCAGCCGTCCCCGCACCTCGAACTCGTCGCGCCGGCCGCTCCTGATTTCCTCGTCGAGCAGGCGCGCGCTGGCGGCTTCGTCCGGATGCACGTTCGCGAGGCGTGCCTCGCGCCGTTCCTGCGAATTGCACGGCCGCTGGCCACCGAACGCAAACTCCGCGTAGCGATCGTTGCAATGGAAACTGTCGCCCGTGAGGTCCCAGGACCAGACCCCGATGCGCGCGACCTCGATCGCGTGCTCGAGCCGCTGCTGATTCTCGCGCGCGTCGTGCTCGGCGACCGCCCGGTCCTCGATGTCCATGCAGACGCCGACCATGCGCAACGGCTTGCCGTCGGGCGCGCGGTCGACCACGCGGCCACGCTCGAACAGCCAGCGCCATTCACCGCTGCGCGTGCGGATGCGGTACTCGGCGTCATAGTGGTCGGAGCGGCCGGCGACATGCAGCGAGAAGTTGCGCTGCGCCTCGCCGACGTCGTCTGGATGGATGTTCTCGTCCCAGCGCTGCACGTGGTCGACGCCGTCGCAGGGCTCGACGTCGAGGCGTTCGCACCAGTCGTTGTGCCACTTGGTCCGCTCGGTGACGAAGTCGAGCTCCCACAAGCCGATCTTCGCGCCCCAGACCGCGGTTTCGAGCCGCGCCTCGCTGCTGCGCAGGTCGAGTTCGGCCTGCTTCTGGGCTTCGATGTCGAGCGACACGCCGATCGCGACGGTCGGATTGCCCTGGAAGTCCCACTCATTGACGCGGCCGCGGTCCTGGAACCAGTGGTACTCGCCGCTCGCGATGCGGATCCGGTACTCGATCTCGAGCGACTGGGTGCGGCCCTCGAAATGGTCGCGGATCGAGCGCTCGACGCGCTCGACGTCCTCGGGATGCAGCCGCGCGTGCCACGGGCGCAGCTCGCGCTCCCATTCCTCGCGCTGGAAGCCCGTCATGGCGAACCACATCGCGCTGCGGGACTGCACGTCGCTCGTCACGTTCCAGTGCCAGAACGCCGCGCGCGCGCCCCACAGCGCCGTTGCGAGCCGCGACTCCTTCTCCTGCAAGGCCACTTCGGCGCGCTTGCGTGCGTCGATCTCGATGCAGATGCCGGCTGCGCGCAGCGGCCGCCCCGCGTCATCGAACTCGACCACCTGGCCACGCTGCAGCAGCCACAGCCAGCGCGAGTCCTCGGTCAGGGCGCGAAACTCCACCTCGAAGGACGCCGCCTCGCCCTGCTCGATTTCCTCGCGAAACGCGCGATAGTCCACTGCATTGTCGGGATGGACGAGCTTTTCCCAGCGCGCGAGGTAGTCGGGGCCGCTGCAGGGGTCGAGCCGCAGCGCCCGGCACCAGTGCGCGTCAATGCCGCCCTCGCCCGTCTGCAGGTTGCAATGCCAGGCCCCGACCTGCGCGGCGCTCAGCGCCGCTGCACGCGTGGCGTCCGACAGGGAAGCGGCCTGGACGACGGTCGATCCCTCGGCGCCGACCACGTCCTCGACATAGAGCAGCGCGCCGCAGATCGCCTGGCCCCGTCGCAACGGCAGGATGCGCGCGCTGCAGAGGCGCTCGCGGCCGCGCCGGTCGACGACCGGGCTCGCCGGGAACTGGCGCGCGCCGCCCTCCAGGATCGGTGACAGGTCGTCCTGCTCGCGCAGCCATGGCAGGGCGAGACTGGAAATCCGGCCGCCTTCGAGCGCACCCGAGCCGGGGGGCGCCCAGTCCTGCGCCGCCTCGTTCGCCCAGCGGATCACGCCGTCGCGATTGACCATGACGACCGCACCCGGCCACTGCTCGGCCATGTCGCGGAAAAGCTCGGGGGCCAGCTCTCCGGGGGCGGTGGCTCGGGGGGCGGGTCTCATGGGTGGATTGTCGCTGAAACTCGTGCAAGCCGATTTGACGGAATTATCGGCCGGCATGTTAGCCGCCTCGCGTGACTTGGGTCGCACTCTGGCTTTTGGGGGCCCGTTTCCGCTACAAATGCGTACTGCTGCCAAGGGGATACGGGGGAAGTCTGTGGTCGATTCCAGATCGCCGGGTGGGCTCGCCGACTATTCCGCGTGGCGGGCACGCGACTACTTCGAGACTTATTACAGCGAGGTCGTGCTGCCCGACGAGCA